>JAYUFJ010000074.1:0-6514 GCA_043738775.1 Flavobacterium sp.
GGTGGTGAAACTATAATTCCTGCTCTTGACGCATTAATTGAAGCAGCTGCCGATAAAGGTGTTGAACATTTTGTAATGGGAATGGCGCATCGTGGTCGATTGAACATTTTAGCCAATATTTTTCATAAACCAACTCAAGATATTTTTTCTGAATTTGACGGAAAGGATTATGATAAAGAATATTTTGATGGCGATGTAAAATATCATTTAGGATTAACATCAGAAAAAACCACTCGTTCGGGTAAAAAAATAAATATTAATTTAGCACCAAATCCTTCGCATTTAGAAACAGTAGGTGCTGTTATTGAAGGAATTGCAAGAGCAAAACAAGATAAATACTTTCCGAACGATTTTTCTAAAGTATTGCCAATTGCTGTTCACGGTGATGCTGCAGTAGCTGGTCAAGGAATTGTGTACGAAATTATTCAAATGGCACAATTGGATGGTTACAAAACTGGTGGGACTATTCATTTGATTATCAACAATCAAGTTGGTTTTACAACCAATTATCAAGATGCACGGTCTTCAACATATTGTACCGATGTTGCCAAGGTTACCTTGTCGCCAGTACTTCACGTGAATGCCGATGATGCCGAAGCAGTTGTACACGCAATTTTATTTGCATTAGATTATAGAATGACCTTTTCAAGCGATGTTTTTATCGATTTATTAGGCTATAGAAAATATGGGCATAATGAAGGAGATGAACCTCGATTTACGCAACCTGTTTTATATAAAATTATTGCAAAGCATCAAAATCCGAGAGATATTTATGCAGAAAAATTATTATCGTCAGGTATTATTGATGCTACTTATGTTTCAAATTTAGAAGTCAAATACAAAGCCAATCTCGATTTAAATTTAGAAGAATCTCGTAAAAAAACCTTAACTATAATCAAACCATTTTTACAAGATGAGTGGACAAATTTTGTTCAAGTTTCAGACGATGAAATGAAGAAAAAATTTGATACAAAAATTGATAAAAAAGTATTAGACGATTTAATAGTTTCTATTTCTTCGCTTCCAGCAGATAAAAAATTCATCAACAAAATATCAAAAATTGTTTCTGATAGAAAAACAATGTACGACAACAATGTTATCGATTGGGGAACTGCCGAAACATTGGCATATGGAACACTTTTAACCGAAGGATTCAATGTAAGAGTTTCAGGTCAAGATGTAGAGCGTGGTACATTTTCGCACCGTCATGCTGTGGTAAAAGTTGAAGATTCTGAAGAAGAAGTAATTCTTTTAAATACAATAAACAACAAAAAAGGAAATTTTGATATTTATAATTCATTACTTTCCGAATATGCTGTACTAGGTTTTGATTACGGTTATGCATTAACAAATCCGAATACTTTAACAATTTGGGAAGCCCAATTTGGAGATTTTTCAAACGGTTGTCAGATAATGATTGACCAATATATTTCTTGTGGCGAAGACAAATGGAACAACCAAAACGGAATTGTACTTTTATTGCCCCACGGTTACGAAGGTCAAGGTGCCGAGCATTCCTCGGCAAGAATGGAACGCTATTTGCAACTTTGTGCAAGACACAATATGTATGTTGCGGATTGTACCACACCAGCAAATTTCTTTCATTTGTTAAGACGACAAATGAAAACTAAGTTTAGAAAACCATTAGTAGTTTTTTCTCCAAAAAGTTTATTGCGTCACCCACTTTGTGTTTCTACCCAAGATGAATTAGCAAACGGAAATTTTCAAGAAACAATTGATGACACTATAGTTGATAAATCAAAGGTGAAATCATTAGTTTTTTGTACAGGTAAATTTTATTATGACTTACTTGCAGAGAGGGAAATTAATGGTCGAGATGATGTAGCATTAGTAAGAATAGAACAATTATTTCCTTTACCAACAGAACATTTAAAAGAAATTATTGCAAAATATCCTAACGCTAACGATTATGTTTGGGCACAAGAAGAACCTAAAAATATGGGAGCGTATAGCTTCATGTTAATGAATTTCGATTTAGTAAAATGGCGACTTGCTTCGTTAAAAGCATACGCAGCACCAGCAGCAGGAAGTTCAACAAGAGATAGACGCCGACATGCCGATGCAATCAGAATGGTATTTGATAAAAATTTGTTTAAATAATAATCAAAAGTAATTTGAAATAATTAATAGTTTTCTTTTTTTGCAATGTAAATTTTGCTTTTGAGCAAGAATTGGAAAAATACAACAAACTAAAAAGTGAAAATTCTGAAAAAATAGAGATTTTAACTAATAATATGTTTTATAACAATGACTTCTTTGTTGAAAAATATTTTACCAAAAAAGAATAAAAGTTTAGTAAATGTCAAGTTTTTTTGACAAAATATAATTGATAATAACGTACATATAAAATTATAAAAAGATGATTTTAGAAATGAAAGTGCCTTCACCAGGCGAATCGATAAAGGAAGTAGAAATTGCAACTTGGTTGGTTAAAGATGGCGATTATGTTGAGAAAGACCAAGCAATTGCCGAAGTCGATTCAGACAAAGCGACACTAGAATTACCAGCAGAAGCTAGTGGAATAATAACTCTAAAAGCCGAAGAAGGAGACGCAGTAGCAGTTGGGGCAGTAGTTTGCCTTATTGATACATCAGCAGCAAAACCAACTGTTACAGCACCAATTGCAGAGGTACAAAAAGCGGTAGAAACTAAAAAAGAAGAAGTAAAAGTCGAAGCTCCAAAAGTTGCAGAAACAACTTATGCAACTGGAACACCTTCACCAGCGGCTAAAAAAATATTAAGCGAAAAAAATATTCAGCCCTCTGACGTTGTTGGAAGCGGAAAAGGTGGAAGAGTTACTACCGAAGACGCCCTAAATGCTTTACCGTCTATGGGAACCCCAACTGGTGGAAGTAGAAGTTCGGACAGAACAAAACTATCAATGTTACGCAGAAAAGTAGCCGAAAGATTGGTGGCTGCAAAAAATGAAACGGCAATGTTAACTACTTTTAATGAAGTTAATATGACGCCAATTAATACAATAAGAAACCAATTTAAAGACGAATTTAAAGCAAAACACAATGGTTTAGGTTTAGGTTATATGTCGTTTTTTACAAAAGCGGTTACTCGTGCTTTGCAACTTTTTCCGGATGTGAACTCAATGATGGATGGCGATTATAAGGTTGGGTATGATTTTGTTGATATTTCAATTGCAGTTTCGGGCCCAAAAGGCTTGATGGTTCCTGTGGTAAGAAATGCAGAACTATTGACTTTTAGAGGAATTGAAGCTGAAATTAAGCGTTTGGCATTGCGTGCCCGCGACGGACAAATTACTGTTGACGACATGACTGGAGGAACTTTCACAATTACAAACGGAGGTGTTTTCGGAAGTATGCTGAGTACGCCAATTATAAATCCGCCGCAATCGGGAATTTTAGGAATGCACAACATTATTGAGCGCCCAATTGCCGTGAACGGAAAAGTTGAAATTCACCCAATGATGTATGTAGCTTTGTCGTACGACCATCGAATAATTGATGGGCGTGAATCTGTAGGGTTTTTAGTTGCAGTAAAAGAAGCTTTGGAAAATCCGCTTGAATTGTTGATGAATAACGATTCTAAAAAAGCTTTAGAATTGTAAGAAATAAATTTTTTAAAAATTGATCCCAAATTGCCGAAATTATATAACTAAAAGAAATGGTTTTGAAAAAATAGTTCTTGCTACAAATTAATACGGATTAAACAGAACTGTAAAATGCTTTTTTTGATGTTAAAAATAACCTTTCGTTTTTGCACTTTTTGCGTTAGGGAATGAAACGGCATCCTTTTTTTGGTTATTACTGTTGTGAGGTACGAAGAAGCAGTAATATCCAAAAAAAGATATAGTGAAATGCCCGACCCTTTTCGGGTAACGCCCAATAAATTATGAAAGATAAAAAACAAGCTGCAATAGGTTTTATATTCGTTACAATGTTACTAGACGTAATTGGTTTGGGAATTATAATACCGGTAATACCTAAATTAATTAAAGAATTAATCAATGCCGATATCAGTGAAGCTGCTAAATACGGCGGTTGGTTGGCATTTGCGTATGCTTTTACACAATTTATTTTTGCACCAATTGTTGGCGGTTTAAGCGATAAATTTGGTCGAAGACCTATAATTTTAATTTCACTTTTTGGATTTGCTATTGATTATTTGTTTTTGTCGATTGCTCCAACAATTTTGTGGTTATTTGTTGGTAGAATATTTGCAGGAGTTACTGGGGCTAGTTTTACAACAGCATCGGCATATATTGCTGATATAAGTTCGGCTGAAAATCGTGCTAAAAACTTTGGCATGATTGGAGCTGCATTCGGCTTGGGTTTTGTAATTGGCCCCGTTGTTGGTGGATTACTAGGACAATTTGGTTCAAGGGTTCCTTTTATTGCGGCTGGTATTTTGTGTTTACTTAATTTTTTATATGGTTACTTTATTTTACCAGAATCGTTAAAGGTTGAAAACCGAAGAGAATTTGACTGGAAACGTGCAAACCCTGTTGGGGCATTTAAAAGTTTAAACCGCTATCCTAGTTTGATTAAACTAGTTTTGGTTTTATTTTTAGTTTATGTTGCTTCGAAAGCCGTTGAAGGAAATTGGAGTTTTTTTACTATTTACAAGTTTGGATGGACCGAAAAAATGGTAGGTATTTCACTTGGCGTTGTCGGAATTTTAGTAAGTATTGTTCAAGGTGGTTTAATACGAGTTATCAATCCAAAATTGGGACAATATAAAAGTATTTATTTAGGCTTAAGTTTGTACACAATTGGAATGTTTTTATTTGCATTTGCATCTCAAAGCTGGATGATGTTTGCAATTTTAATTCCATATTGTTTGGGCGGAATAGCAGGTCCTGCAGTTCAGTCAATGATTTCGTCGAATGTAAAACCAAACGAGCAAGGTGAAATTTCGGGAACATTAACCAGTATTATGAGCGTTGCCGCAATTATTGGTCCACCTTTAATGACTAGCGTTTTTTATTATTTTACTCATAAAAACGCTCCTTTTCAATTTGCTGGAGCTCCATTTTTTTTAGGAGGAATTTTAATGCTTAGTAGTGCCTTGATTGCTTATTTTTCGATGCGAAAAAAAGGAACTTTTTTATCAAAATAAAAACTATAAATCCCAAAACTGCAAATCCTATTAAAAACCACCAATTAATTAAGGTACTGTTTTTTACTTCACCATAATAAACCATTGCGCACCAATAATAAGGTGATTTTTTTGAATTAGAAATTGTTTCATCGTTCAAAAAATCAAGTTTTGCTTTGTGGTTGGCTTCAAAATAGGAATTGTTTGATTCTAAATTTTTGTAAAATTTTTCCATAAACTTAGACGTTGTGTAGTCGTTTACTTTCCATAACGAAAAAAGTAAGTTTTGCGCTCCTGCCATTTGAAAACCTCTTGAAACACTCATTGCTCCTTCGGCTTTATAGAGTTTTCCTAAACCTGTTTCGCAAGCACTTAAAACTACTAGATTTGGTTTTATGTTAAGATTGTATAACTCCGAATATAAAATTTCTTGATCGTAAAATCGTATAGTTGCTGGTGTATTTGGATCACCTGAACTAGCGTGCGTTGACAAGTGCAAAATTGAGTATTGGTTTGCAAATTGACTAAAGTTGGCAAAAGTTGCTTGATTATTTTCTAAATATTTACCGTTAAAATGCTGTTTTATTGCTTTTAATTCCTCTTTAGAATAGGTTAACTCTAAATTAGTATTTTCAAAAATAGGAAAAACACCTAAAACTGTTTCTTTATTTTTTTGAGCACTCTTTGCGTTTAAATATAACAAAACTGAACTGTTGTAAGCCACATTAAAATCGTTAATTAAATATTGCATTTTTGAAAAATTTGTTGTGGCATTTTTTTTTGTAATTAATGCTTCAAATGGAACAAAATTGAGCAATCCATCTGCAATTATAATAAGGTTTTTGGCTTTAGTTTTTTTTGGTAATTTCAAAAAAGTGTATAGTTCGTTTGCCGAATTATTGTAACCCAAAACATTATTTGTAATTTTATCAGCATCTGAAAAATAATTTAAAAAAGAAATTATTTTTTGTTTTGATTTTGTAGAGTAATCGAAACTTTGCATTGTAAGTTGCTTATTTTCAAATTCAAAGGAATATATTTTTTGATTTCCCGAAAAATAAGCAACTAAAACTGCATCATTTTTATTTATGGTTTCAAAAAGTAGTTTTAAATTTAAATTTTTGTTTAATGTATTTGTATTTTCTTTATTATTAGACTTTAAAAACAACATTATTTCGTTTTGTTTTTTAATTGCTTTATTAATAAATTCAAGGTTTGCCAAATTACCTTTTTGCTGTTCTTTTACTATAATTGTATTTTGATTTTGAAGTTGTTCCAAAGCCAATTTTTGTACTTTTGAAGTAGTTTTTGAGTCTTGCAAGGTTGATTATAAAACCAAAGATACGCTTCCAAAAAAAAATAGTTTATATGCAGAAACTATTTTGATTGACGCTTTTAATTTGCAAGCCGAAATTTATTTATT
>JAYUFJ010000075.1:0-6505 GCA_043738775.1 Flavobacterium sp.
GGACTTTTAAAAAAGTAAAAAATTCGCAATGGAAGTGGTTTTCATTGTATTTAATAACTATTTTTTTAATGGAGTTAATAAGCAACAATTTACTAATAAATTTTCCTACTTTTAAAAAAAATTATTATGCTTATTTTGTAATTCCATTAGAATTTATTTTCTTCTTTTGGCTTTACGCTTATAAATCATTAAAAAAAAGAGAATTTTTTATAATATTTTCAATACTGTATATTTTATCATTTATTCCGCACAAACTCTTTTTTGAAAAAACCGATATTGTTTATTCGGTTAATTATACATTTGGTTGTTTTTTACTTATGATTCTAGTTGCGTTAGAATTTAATCATCAAATTAAATCAGACGATATTCTAAATTACAATAAAAACAAAATGTTCTATATAAATTTGGGAGTTGTTTTATTTTACATCGGAACGCTCCCTTTTTTCACTTTTTATGGTATCTTTATAAAGGATATGAATATGTGGAATTATTATTATATTTACTTTTTATTTTTTAATAATGTAATGTACTTACTATTTGCAACTTCATTACTATGGGGAAAACAGAAATAATAATTTTAGTAATTATTTTCAATTCTTTTTTTATACTTTTTATATTGGCCATAATACTTTTTGTTAAACAATATAAATTAAAAAGAAAGCAGTACGATACTATTGTTGAAGTTCAAAATCAAGAACATCAAAAACAATTGCTATCAAATCAAATAGAGGTACAACAACAAACAATGAATAGTATTGGTCAAGAAATTCACGATAATATTGGTCAAAAAATGACTTTAGCAAGTTTATACACTCAACAAATTATATTTGAAAATAAATGCCCTCAAAGTATTGAAAGTTTAAAAAATGTTACCGATATAATTAACGAGTCCATAAATGATTTAAGAAAACTATCAAAATCGCTTACCGATAATTCAATAAAAAATGAAAGCATTATAAAACTGATAAATGAAGAATGTGAAAAAGTAAATAAACTTAACCTATACGATGTAAAATTCACTTTTAGTAACGATGAAGTTTTATTAAATTACATTCAAAAAAATGTTTTGTTAAGAATAACACAAGAATTTATCCAAAACAGTATTAAACACGCACAATGTAAAAAAATAAAAGTAAATTTTAATATTGATGAAAAATCAATTTATTTGACCCTTGAAGACGATGGAATTGGTTTTGTTTTAGATCAAACTTTAAATAAAGGAATTGGACTGTCGAATATGAAAAAAAGAACAGAAATTTTAGGGGGCGAATTTATTTTAAAAAGCGAACTTTATCGAGGAACAAGTTTACAAATAATTTTACCTTTAAAACAATGAAAAAATCCATAGTGATTGTCGATGATCATATTCTTATTGCTCAAGCTTTAAAAGCTATAATATCGAACTTTGAAACTTTTGAGGTTTTATACGAATGTGAAAATGGAAAAGAACTACAAGATAAATTTGCATCAAATAACCCAATACCCGACATCGTTTTATTGGATATTAGTATGCCTATAATGAATGGATTCGAAACCGCCGCTTGGCTTAGTGAAAATTATCCAACTATTTTAATAATGACATTAAGTATGCAAGATGATGATAAAAGCGTAATTAATATGATTAAGAATGGAGCTCAAGGATACATAGTAAAAAATAGTAGCCCCGATGAATTTAATACAGCTTTGTTAAAATTAATAAAAGATGGTTATTCCTATCCAGATTGGGCTTCAAAGTTAGTTTTTTCAAAAATGAATGGAAATTCTAATGATCAAAATGATATAAAATTTACCAATCGTGAAAAAGAATTTTTGAAACTAGCAATCTCAGAAATGAATTACAAAGAAATTTCAGAAATTATGTATTGTAGTCCAAGAACAGTTGAAAGTTACAGAGATAGTTTATTTGAAAAATTAGATTTAAAATCAAGAGTTGGACTTGTTATCTATGCCTTAAAAAATGGATTTGATATTTAATTTAAAGACATAAAAAGTACTCAACAAATGTTAATAACTTCAATACCTATTTGTAATTTCTAATTTTGAAAATCGTTTATATTAACTATATTTGCGTACTATACCAAATTAGAGTTACAACAGTATTATGAGCGAAGAAAATAAGAATAATTATTCAGCAGACAGTATTCAGGCATTAGAAGGGATGGAGCATGTACGAATGCGACCATCGATGTATATCGGTGACACAGGCGTTCGAGGGTTGCACCATTTGGTTTACGAAGTTGTTGATAACTCCATCGACGAAGCACTAGCAGGACATTGCGACACAATTTCTGTATTTATTAATGAAGATAACTCTGTAACTGTTGAAGACGACGGACGTGGAATTCCTGTTGATTTACACAAAAAAGAAGGCGTTTCTGCTCTTGAAGTTGTAATGACCAAAATTGGAGCAGGAGGGAGGTTCGATAAAGACTCCTATAAAGTATCCGGAGGATTACACGGAGTTGGTGTATCGTGCGTTAATGCGCTTTCAAACCATTTGCGAGCCACAGTTTATCGAGAAGGTAAAGTTTACGAGCAAGAATACGAAAAAGGAAAAGCAATGTATCCAGTAAAGCAAATCGGAACTACCGAAAAGCGAGGTACAATGGTTACTTTTTTACCAGATAATACTATATTTACTCAAACTACCGAGTATAATTATGATACCATTGCAGCTCGTATGCGTGAATTGTCGTATCTTAATAAAGGCATTACAATAACACTAACCGACAAGCGTGATGTAAACGAAAAAGGAGAAGTAGCATCAGAAATTTTTCATTCAAAAGAAGGATTAAAAGAATTTGTTAAATTTTTAGATTCTGGTCGTGAACCAATTATTTCACACGTAATTAGTATGGAACTTGAAAAAGGAGAAATCCCTGTTGAAGTTGCATTAATTTACAATACGTCTTATTCAGAAAATATTTTCTCTTACGTTAACAATATCAACACCCACGAAGGCGGAACACATTTGCAAGGTTTTCGTATGGGATTGACTCGTACTCTTAAAAAATATGCCGATTCATCTGGATTATTAGAAAAATTAAAATTTGAAATATCAGGAGATGATTTCCGTGAAGGATTAACGGCAATTATATCGGTAAAAGTTCAAGAACCACAATTTGAAGGACAAACTAAAACTAAATTAGGCAATCGTGAAGTAGTTTCACCAGTGTCTCAGGCAGTGTCCGAAATGTTGGAAAACTATTTAGAAGAAAATCCAAACGACGCTCGAATAATAGTTCAAAAAGTTATTTTGGCAGCACAAGCCCGTCACGCGGCAAAAAAAGCCCGTGAAATGGTACAACGTAAAACCGTTTTAGGTGGTGGCGGTTTACCTGGAAAATTATCCGACTGTTCCGAGCAAGATCCAGCAAAATGCGAAGTGTATCTTGTCGAAGGGGATTCAGCTGGAGGAACTGCCAAGCAAGGTCGCGATAGGATGTTTCAAGCCATTTTACCCTTGCGTGGTAAAATTTTGAATGTTGAAAAAGCAATGCATCATAAGGTTTTTGAAAACGAAGAAATTCGTAATATATTTACTGCTTTAGGAGTAACCGTTGGTACTGCTGATGATAGTAAAGCCTTGAATTTAGAAAAATTGCGTTATCATAAAGTAATCATCATGTGTGATGCCGATGTGGATGGAAGTCACATTTCTACCTTAATATTAACATTCTTTTTCCGTTTTATGAAAGAATTGATTGAAGGCGGACACGTTTATATCGCAGCACCACCTTTATATTTAGTTAAAAAAGGAAACAAAAAAGAATATGCTTGGACAAATGATCAACGTGATATTGCAAACGAAAGAATGGGCGGAAGTGCAGCTATTCAACGTTATAAAGGTTTGGGTGAAATGAATGCCGAGCAATTATGGGAAACCACAATGGATCCAAGTTTTAGAACATTACGTCAAGTAACAATTGATAATTTGGCAGAAGCCGATAGAGTTTTCTCTATGTTAATGGGTGATGAAGTACCACCGCGTAGAGAATTTATTGAAAAAAATGCAGTTTATGCAAATATCGATGCGTAAAAATTATTGCAAGTTTTAAATTCTAAATTTTAAATAATTCAAAATTTTTAATACAAAACACATTTAAAATTCAAAATATATAATTTAAAAAAATCATATGAAAGTTACCATAGTTGGAGCAGGAAATGTAGGAGCAACTTGCGCAGATGCCATTGCCCATAAAAGAATTGCTAGTGAAATTGTTTTGCTAGACATTAAAGAAGGATTTGCTGAGGGAAAAGCATTAGACATTATGCAAACACAAACCACTTTAGGGTTTAATTCCAAAGTAGTTGGAGTTACCAATGATTATTCTAAAACTGCCAACAGTACCGTAGTTGTAATTACTTCCGGAATTCCGAGAAAACCCGGAATGACACGTGAAGAATTAATAGGTATCAATGCAGGAATTGTTAAAACCGTAGCTGAAAATTTATTAAAATTTTCTCCAAATGCAATTTTCGTAATTGTATCAAACCCAATGGATACAATGACTTATTTAACTTTTAAATCATTAGGATTGCCTAAAAATAAAGTTATTGGAATGGGTGGAACTTTAGATAGTTCTCGTTTCAAAACCTATTTATCACAAGCCTTAAACAAACCGGCAAACGATATTTCGGCAATGGTTATTGGTGGTCACGGAGATACAACAATGATACCTTTAACTCGTTTGGCATCCTATAACGGAATTCCAGTTTCACAATTTTTATCAGACGATCAATTGGCTAAAGTAGCCGCAGATACAATGGTAGGCGGAGCAACATTAACCGCTTTGTTAGGAACTTCGGCTTGGTATGCTCCAGGTGCATCAGTTGCTTATTTAGTTGATAGTATTTTGAACAATCAACAAAAAATGATTGCTTGTTCGGTTTACTTAGAAGGGGAGTATGGTCAAAGTGACATTTGCATTGGAGTACCTTGTATTATAGGTAAAAATGGTGTTGAAGAAATTGTTACAATTAATTTAAACGATTCTGAAAAAGATTTATTTTTAAAAAGTGCTGTAGCAGTTAGAAGTATGAACGATGCTTTGTAAAATTCAACATTTAATATAAAGATAAAGGCTATCTGATATTTTGATAGCCTTTTTTAGAATAGTGTGTTTAATAAATTTTAAAAATGAAATAAAATTTTGCTATTCAAATAGTTAAAAAAATAAAACAAAACTTTCATTCTTTTTTTTTGATATTAACACTCAAATAATTTGTTAATCTTTGGTTTAATTATATATTTGCACGTTTCAAAAAAAGTGGAAACATACAATTCAATTGATTTTAATTAAAAATCAACCAATTAGTATATTTATTATTGATTTTAAAACAAAACAAACCTTAAAATAAATTAATTTTTAGTATAATGCAGAATAAAGGACTTATTAAATTTTTTGCAATTCTATTTGCATTGGTAAGCATTTACCAACTATCTTTCACTTATGTGGCTGTCGGCGTTCAAAAAAATGCCAAGAAATTCGCTAACGGAAATCCAAATAAAGAAGTTAAATATTTAGACTCTATTAGTAAAGAGAAAGTATATAATTTAGGCTTCGCAGATTACACTTATGGAGAAGTTAGCAAAAAACAAATTAACAAAGGACTAGATCTTGAAGGAGGAATTAATGTAATACTTCAAATTTCGGTTAAAGATGTATTGAAAGGTTTATCAAATAAATCAAAAAATATTGTTTTCAACAAAGCTTTGGCCGATGCTAGCAAAAATCAAGTAGGTAATCAAACTTATTTAGATGCTTTTTTTGAAGCTTTTGAAAAAGATTCACAAGCAGCAGGTGGAACTACCAAATTATCTTCACCAGATGTTTTTGCAACCCGAACGTTAAGCGATGCAGGAATTAAATTTAATACTTCGGATAACGATGTAAAAAAAATAATAAAGCAAAAAGTAAATGAATCTGTTGAAAGCGCCTTTGGTGTACTTAACAAGCGTATAGATAAATTTGGAGTATCGCAACCCAACATTCAAAAAATTGGTGAATCAGGTCGAATTTTAGTTGAATTACCTGGGGCCAAAGACGTTGATAGAATTAAAAAATTATTAAGTTCAACCGCACAATTAGAGTTTTGGGAAACTTATAAAATTGATGAGGTTGGTAACTATTTAATGGATGCAAATAAAGCTTTGCAAGCATTAGAAAAGTCGGTCGTTGAAACAAAAACTGTTGCTAAAGATACCCTAGCATCATTAATTTCTGAAACCACAAAAGATTCATCAGCTACTGCAAAAGGTAAAAATCCTCTTTTTGACAAATTTATTTCTCAAGGTGGCGGTCCTGTTTTAGGAATTGTAGCCAAAAAAGATACTGCAAAAATTGCAGAATATTTACGAAGAAATGACATTCGTTTGTTGCTTCCTGCCGATAAAAAATACGCAAAATTTGTTTGGGGAAAACCAGATGTTGTAATAGATGAAAAAACTAAAAAAAGTTCTGAAACTTTTGAATTATATGCACTAAAAGGTAATAGAGATGGA
>JAYUFJ010000076.1:0-2329 GCA_043738775.1 Flavobacterium sp.
CATTTGAAAACGCAATCCTTTCTCTGATCGATTGTACTCTGCTTCGGCTTCGGCAGGAGTTAATGTTTTTTCACCTGCTGTTTGCAACCATTTTTTTAAAAAAACGGCTGGTAAATCGAATTTGGTGTTTTCTACTAAAAAGTCTTGTACATCGGCCAATAATTTTTGGTCTGCTTGTTGTGATAATTGGGCTTCGGCATCGGCTTTAATTTTTGCTTTTAATTCATCAATTGAATTTACAACGCCTTCTCCAAACAATTTATCGAATAATTCTTGATTTAATTCGGCTGGTTCATGAGCAACAACTTCATCGATTGTAAAAGTTACTTCTACATCCAAAGTGTGCACATCATCGTGACCAACGTTCATATAATCCATTAATTTGTGGTCGTCAATAAATAATCCTTTTGTGTTTAAAGTGATTACATCGCCAATGTTTTTACCTATAAATTTTTCGGCTGTAGTTTTATCTGCAAATTCTTCTAAATCGATGGTGGTTCGATTGTTAATTCCAGCTGATTCGTTAACAAAAGTACCCGAAACATCGTTTCCTTGAGCTACTTGATGTTGCGAAATTATTTTTCCATATTGTTTTTGAATTCGAGCTATTTGTCCGTTAATCATTGTTTCGTCGGCAACAATTACGTATTTTATGATGTCGTTTTTGGCATCTAAATCCAATTCAAAATCGGGAGCTAAACCAATTTCGAATTCAAAAACTAACTCTTCATTACTCCACGAAAAGGCATCGTTTATTTTTGGTAAAGGTGTTCCTAAAAGGTTTAATCTTTCGGTTTGAATGTAACGAGATAGTGCTAAATCGACTACTTTTTTAACTTCTTCTTGCTTAATTGCTTTTCCGTATTGTTTTTCAACTAAATCTTTTGGCACTGCTCCTTTTCGAAAACCCTTTACAGTTGCCAATGGCATTTTTTCGTTGATTCGTTTTGCAACTTGACCTTTATAATCCATTGCGGGAACGGTCATTACTATTACTTCGTTTACAGCGTCAATCGCTACTCTTTTTATGTCCATTTTGATGGGTTTTTATATACTAAATTTGGGTTGCAAAAGTATAAAATTTTTGCAACCCAAACAAGATTTTTAATAGGGTAAACTAAATTTAATATTAATTCTTTTTTTCGTCGGTGAATTTATAGGCAATTGATTGACTAATAGATAATATAATGCTGAAAATCAATGCATTTAAAAATGTATCAATTTTGAATCCGTCAAGAAAATGGTCACACAACATAATTATTAAAGCGTTGATTACTAATAAAAATAAGCCTAAAGTAAACAAAGTGATAGGAAAGGTAAAAAACACTAAAATTGGTTTTACAAAGATATTGAGTAAACTAAGGACTACTGCTACTTTTATGCTGGTAAAAACTCCATCAACAGTTACACCCGATAATAAATAGGGAATTAACATTACGATTGCTGCTGTTACTAAAATTCGTGTAATTTGTCTCATTTTTTTGTTTTTATGATGTTGAACATTTAAATAATTTAAGGTGTTGAACTAGACACTTGTAAAAATTTACCATTGTAAAATTTATTACCTGTTAAGGCGAAATTAAATATATAATCGGCCATTTCAATTGCCGATAGCGGTGCTTCATATCCAGGAAAGGCTTCTTGTAACATCTCGGTATTTACGGATCCTAATGCCAAAACATTAAATGAAATTCCTTTTTCTTTATATTCTTCTGCCAGTAATTCGGACAAAGTAATAACTGCACCTTTACTTGATGAATATGCCGAAAGTCCAGCAAATTTCATGCTTCCTTGAATTCCGCCCATAGAACTAATTGTTACTACATGACTTCCTTTTTGAAGATAGGGTAAGCAAATTCGAGTTAAATTGGCAACGCCAAAAACATTCACTTTATATATGTTTTCAAAGTCCGATTGTGAGGTTTCTAAGAAGGGTTTTAATAATAATGCACCTGCATTGTGAATAACAATATCTACTTTTTTCCAAGTTTGCGATAAAAAATCAGTAACTTTTTCTATTTCCTTTTCGTTAGATAAATCAACTGAAAGGCAATTTATATTTGGATTTTTAATTAATTCGTGAGGAGTTTTTCGAGAAATTGCCAAAACATTGTGCCCTTCATTGGCAAATTGTAATGCCAATTCGTAGCCAATACCTCTTGATGTTCCAGTAATTATGATATTTTTTAGCATTAGATTTTGTTTAATAAATTAGAATCAAAACTATGATTGTTGACGATGTGTTTTATTAAATAATTAGTTTCTTTTTTTGAAAAAAATACATACCAAGTTGTTCGAGAATTTGATTTATAAAAAATATAAAAATCTC
>JAYUFJ010000077.1:0-6470 GCA_043738775.1 Flavobacterium sp.
TCAAAAGAGAGTCAAAATAAGCTAAAAAAATTAGTGAAAACTAACGAATTTGCAGCTTTTATTTTTGAACCATTAGTACAAGGTGCCGCTGGAATGCAAATTTACGAAGCTTCACATTTAGACGAGTTAATAGCTATTTGCAATCAAAATAATGTGTTTACAATTGCCGATGAAGTAATGACTGGGTTTGGAAAAACAGGAAAAAACTTCGCTTGCGACTATTTGCAAAACAAACCCGATATAATGTGCTTATCGAAAGCCTTAACTGGCGGTACAATTCCGTTTGCAATTACTACTTTTACTCAAGAAATTTTTAATGGTTTTTACGATCTTGATACTAATAAAGCTTTATTTCACGGACATACTTTTACAGCAAATCCGACTGGTTGTGCAGCCGCTATTGCTAGTATAGATTTGTTACTTACTGCAGAAATCCAAGATGGAATTAAATCAATAAATAGTTCTCATTTAGAATTTCAAAACCGAATAAAAAAACATCCTAAGGTGAAAACAACACGAGTTTTAGGAGTCATTTTTGCATTAGAAATTAAAGTAGAAAGTGAAGAAAGTTATTATGGAAATTTACGAAATAAACTTTATAATTTTTTTATAGAAAACGGAATTTTACTTCGCCCTGTAGGAAATATTATTTATGTTTTACCACCCTATATTATTTCAAAAAATGAACTTGAAAAAGTTTATTTAACTATTGAAAATGCTTTGGAAATAGCTTAATTTTGCAAAAAAAATGAGACTTTGTTATTTGTAGCAAAAATTTAAAATGCAAAAAAAAATCTTTATAAAATCTTTCGCATCTATCTCTTCTTTAGGTAACAATCTGGATCAAGTTTGGGACAATTACGGTAATGATAAAACTCACATCAAGTTACAAAAAATAGATAATAAAGATGTTTTTGTTGCATCATTATCTGAAAATGAAAAAAATGAAATTGAAATTTTACAAAATTCAGATACTAAATATAAATCATTAGATAAATCTGTTTTATATGCAATTTATGTATCTCGAAAAGCTACAAAAACAGCCAATTGGAATAAAAAAGATGTTTTCGGAATCAATATTGGCTCCTCTCGTGGCGCAACAGAATTGTTTGAGAAACATCATGAAGAATTTTTAAAATCTGGAAAAACACCAACATTAACTTCGCCAACCACAACTTTAGGAAATATTTCAACTTGGGTATCGCATGATTTAAAGTCGAAAGGACCCGAAATTTCGCACTCCATAACTTGTTCAACAGCTTTGCACGCCTTGCTTAACGGAGTTGCTTGGTTAAGAGCCAATATGGCAGAAAAATTTTTAGTTGGTGGCAGCGAAGCACCATTAACTGCATTCACAATTGCTCAAATGCAGGCTTTAAAAATATATTCTAATGGTAATTTCGAATATCCTTGCAGGTCATTTGATTTAAATAAAAAAAGTAACACTTTAGTTCTTGGCGAAGGTGCAGCAGTTATTTGTATTGACAAAAATCCCGAAAATGCCATTTGTTATATTGAAGGTATTGGTTACGCAACAGATGATTTGCAACACAATATTTCTATTTCGGAAGAAGCAGAATGTTTTCAAAAATCGATGAAAATGGCTTTGCAAAATGTAAATTTGTTAGAAGTAGATGCAATTGTAATGCATTCTCCTGGAACTATTAAAGGTGATTTATCGGAATTTAAAGCTATTCAAAAACTTTTTGGAAACCATTTACCTATGTTAACCACTAATAAATGGAAAATTGGACACACCTTTGGAGCATCTGGAATGTTAAGTATTGAATTGGCAATTTTAATGATGCAACATCAAAAATTTATTGACGTTCCATTTTTAAAAAAGCAAAACGAAAAAAGATTTATAAAAAAGGTACTTATTAACGCCGTTGGTTTTGGCGGAAATGCCGTGAGTGTTTTGTTGAGTATATAAAAAAGGCTCCAAATTATTGAAGCCTTTTACATTTATTTTAAAAATAATTATTTAATAATTATTTTTTTAACTTCTTTTTTGTCACCGTCTTGAATGTTAAATAAATATATCCCTGATTGAATGTCGTTTAACTTAACGGTTTCACTAAAAAATCCATTGTTTTGATATGATTTTGAAAACACTTCTCTTCCTCTTAAATCGTGAACTCCTATTTTAATTTCATTTTTTGAGTCAGAATCAAACTTAACATTGAAATTTCCATTATTTGGATTTGGGAATAATTCAAAATTTAGTAATCCAAAGTTAACATTCTGTAGAGTTGAGGTAATTGCAAATTTTTGAGTGTTTACATTGAAGAAAATATTTCCAACGGCTTCAACTTTTATTCTGCAATCTGTTGAATTAATACCAGCTGGAATGGTTACAACTGCCATTCCATTATTGGGAGTACTAGCTACTAAAATATTAGAAAAACTCAATCCATTATCTGTTGATAAACTAATTTTGACATTTGCACAATTTACTGGTGCGCCAGAAGTTGATGCTGCATTCCAGGTTACAGTTTGTGTAGTGTTTTCAGCATAACTTAAACCAGCTGTGTTTTGGGAGGTTACTATAAATGGACCGGAAAACCCTGCAACAGTTACAATCATATCATCAAAATTAGTTTGACCCACGCTAAAAGGAGGTACAGCACTAAAAATAGCATTATCCCGAACTGTTAATCTAAAAAGTAAAGTACGTCCAACTGAACTTAGCGCTTCAACTTTTATATTGTCATTACCTGTAGCCGCTGTTGTCGTTTGATTTAACATTACAGTAGCTAATTCGGGGCAAATTCTTGATTTTGAAATAGTCGGATTGAATGATCTCCAGTTTGGACCAACTGATTTTGTTGCTGAAGCCACACTACTAACACCAGAAACAGCAGATGTAGCATTATTATATTGTTCCCAGCAATATGTCAATAAGTTATTTGGGTTTGCATCGGTAGCGTCACCCGTTAATATAAAAGGGGTACTTTTTGGTATTGTATAATCTGGTCCAGCGAACGCTATTGGTGTAGCGTTAATTCCAGAAATAGATGTTGTGATGGGACATGTTTTGGTAGCTAAATTTGCTTGAATTTGCGATATTGAAACGGCATGATATATTGGAATAGAATGAAGTGCAACATCTTGTGCGGTAATTCCCGCATAACCCATAATAGTAACACCTGAACCTACTTCCATATTAGTACCTGAACCTTCGTTGCTCATTGAAAAGGTATGCGTTCCTCCCAACTGATGGCCTATTTCATGAACTACATAATCTATGTCAAAATCATCACCTTGCGGAACTGGAACAGAACCTCCTGGAGATGTAAAACCACTCCCCTTATAAGATGTTGGGCTTCCACTACTATCTAAAGATTTATCATCACTACAAACACAACCTATACAACCTGCATTTCCACCTCCACCACTTGCTCCAAATAAATGACCAATATCAAAAGTAGATGATCCTAAAACACTATCCAATGTATTCATTAATTCTGCGTTCCAAGCTCCTCCTGCTCCTGTAGGTCCTGCGGAATAAGGATCTGTAGCAGGATTGTAATAAATTACGTTAGTAGAGTTATTGGTTAAAAAAAGATGTAGCGCCAAATCTTTTTCATAAACCCCATTACAACGAGTAAGTGTAGCATTAAAAGCCGCTAGCACTATATTAACTTGAGAAGAACTTGTTGCTCCAAAAAAATTTGAATATTCCGCTGTACACGATTGAGCTAATCGCATTGTTCTTAAATTAGCATCTGAAAAACGTTTTGTATTTATTGTATTGGTTAATTTTAAATCATTTAATAGTTTTTTGTCTGCAGTAGCACAAGTCCAAGCTAGTTTACCTTTTTCTCTTTGTGAATTAAAAACTGCATAAACAACACCATCTGCAGAATAAGGTTCTATAAATTCATTTTCTTTATCGGTTCTAAAAACCATTGTTTGTATTCCTTCAGGTGAGAAGCTTAATTTTAAAGTTGCATATTTATCAGTAACTCCTCTACCAGAATAAGCTCTAATTTCAGGAAACCTTGCCTGGAGTTCAGGTTCAAAATTAGAAGCTTCAAAAATTTCAAAAAGCTCTAAATCACCTTTAACATTTGGTAGTGAAATGACTATAGGGATGTTTGATTTTTGATAAATTTTTGAAAAAACACGTTGTCGTAATTTTTGAACATTTAATTCAAATAGTTTAAATGTTTTAGGAAATGACTCTCTGGTGGTGTTCTTGTTGAGTGTTAATTTTGAAGTTTTAGATTTAAATGTAGACCAAAAGACATCTTGTTGCGAAAAAGATGAAATCGAAACAAATAAAATTAGAATAGATAATAATTTTTTCATTTGAAAGTAGTTTTATTGTAATTTACAAAAGTATTTAATATTTATTGATTTTAAGTATTTTTTAACTGCAAAAAAACATTAAATATAATTTTTTTAACAAAAAAGGAAGTTTTTGTTAGAAAATAGTATTCTTTGATTTATTTTTAAATTTTTTATATATCCAAATCCTTTTAAATTTTTTGATACCATTTTAAAAATAGTAATACTTAACTTTAAAACTTTTGCGTTATCTTTGCATTTGATTATTACGTTGTATTTATTGTAAGTATTTGCTCGCAATTTAATTTATCATTATGTAAAGTATCTACGTTAGGTAAAATCAGTCCAAAAAATTATAGTTTTGAGTTCTATCTTTATATACAGTTAACTTCTAAACTTCAAGCTTTTAAACTTTTATAGAATGAAACACATTAGAAATTTTTGTATTATTGCGCACATCGACCACGGAAAAAGTACGTTAGCCGACCGACTTTTGGGAGCTACTCAAACTGTAACAGCAAGGGAAGAAAAGGCGCAATTACTTGATAATATGGACTTGGAGCGAGAACGCGGCATAACTATAAAGAGCCACGCAATTCAAATGGAATATACATATCAAGGGCAAGAATATGTTTTAAATTTAATAGACACTCCTGGTCACGTTGATTTTTCATACGAAGTTTCACGTTCAATTGCAGCTTGTGAAGGTGCACTTTTAATTGTTGATGCGGCGCAAAGTATTCAGGCTCAAACAATTTCTAATTTATATTTGGCACTTGAAAACGATTTGGAAATAATTCCCGTTTTAAATAAAGTTGATTTACCAAGTGCTAATCCAGAAGAAGTTAGTGATGATATTATAGATTTATTAGGATGTAAACTTGAAGATATAATTCACGCATCCGGAAAAACAGGTTATGGTGTCGAAAATATTTTGGCCGCCATAATTGAAAAAATCCCACCTCCGAAAGGAAATAAAGACGAGCCTTTACAAGCTTTAATTTTCGATTCACATTACAATCCATTTCGAGGAATCGAGGTTATTTTTCGAGTAATTAATGGCGAAATTAAAAAAGGACAAAAAATTAAATTTATGGCAACCGGCAATGAATATTTTGCCGACGAGGTTGGAACTTTAAAACTCAATCAAGTACCAAAAAATATAATATCTACTGGCGACGTAGGTTATTTAATATCTGGAATTAAAGAAGCCAAAGAAGTTAAAGTTGGTGATACATTAACAGATGCTAAAACACCAACAACACAAATGATTACTGGGTTTGAAGATGTAAAGCCTATGGTTTTTGCTGGAATTTATCCTGTTGATACAGAAGATTATGAAGATTTACGTTCTTCAATGGAAAAATTGCAACTTAACGATGCGTCATTAATTTTTATTCCCGAAAGTTCTGCAGCATTAGGGTTTGGTTTTCGATGTGGATTTCTAGGAATGCTCCACATGGAAATTATTCAAGAACGATTGGAGCGAGAGTTCGATATGACAGTAATCACTACAGTTCCTAACGTTTCCTATTTGGCATACACAAAAAAAGATCCTGAAATTCCGTTTATAGTAAATAATCCGAGCGATTTACCAGAACCTTCAAGATTGGATAGGGTTGAAGAGCCCTATATAAAAGCTACAATCATTACAAAATCGGATTTTGTGGGAAATGTAATGAGTTTATGTATTGAAAAACGAGGGCAAATTACCAATCAAACTTACCTTACTACCGAAAGAGTTGAATTGAATTTTGATATGCCTTTGGCAGAAATTGTTTTTGATTTTTATGATCGCTTAAAAACGGTATCAAAAGGTTACGCTTCATTTGATTATTCTCCAATTGGCATGCGAACTTCCAATTTAGTTAAGGTAGATGTATTGTTAAATGCAACAATAGTTGATGCACTTTCGGCTTTAATCCATGCAGATAATGCCTACCATATTGGAAAAAAAATGACCGAAAAATTGCGAGAATTGATTCCTCGTCAACAATTTGACATTCCTATTCAAGCAGCAATTGGTGCTAAAATTATTGCTCGTGAAACTATAAAAGCCCTCCGAAAAGATGTAACCGCAAAATGTTATGGTGGCGATATTTCTCGTAAACGTAAATTATTGGAAAAACAAAAGAAAGGAAAAAAAAGAATGCGTCAAGTTGGTAATGTTGAAATTC
>JAYUFJ010000078.1:0-2310 GCA_043738775.1 Flavobacterium sp.
GAAAAATATCTAAGAGAACAAATCGATTCAATTTTGAACCAATCTGTTTCAATTAATGAAATTGTAATATGCGATGATGGTTCGATCGATGCAACTCTATTAATTTTAGACGAATACTCAAAAAAAAACACTAATTTATTTAAAATTTATCGAAATAAAATAAACTTGCAAAGTGTCAAAAACTTCGAAAAAGCAATTTCATTATGTTCTGGAGAACTAATTTTTCTTTCAGATCAAGATGATGTTTGGGAACTAAATAAAGTTGAAAAAATGATTGAATATTTTGATCAAAATCAAAATATAGATGTTTTAGCAACAAATGGTTTTTGTATCGATGACAATTCTAAAGTTCATGAAAAATATGCCATTTGGGATGTTCCAGAATTTTTGAGAGAAAAAAATATTGATTTTGATTATTTTTCTTTAATTGCTTTTGTTTCTAATATTGCTACAGGAGCGTCAATGGCGTTTAGAAAATCAATTCTGAAAGAAATTATGCCTTTCCCAAAAATTAAAAACTTTCATCATGATGAATGGATTGCATTAATTTCCTCGAGTAATAATTCTTTCAAGCTACTTAACGAAAAATATTTTTATTATCGAATACATAACAATCAACAAGTTGGAAGTACATTTTATGAAAAAATTGATGTAATTAAAAACTATTTAATCGATTTTTCGGATTATAAAAGTCCTGATTCTTCTTTTAAAGTTTATAAAAAACGATTAAAAAAAATTTCAAGTTTTTATGACTTGAATAAAAAATTGATTGCATTAAATATTTACCTCAAAAATAATTTTGAAGATAATTTAGCGATTTCTGTTCAATTTTATACTGAAACAAAGCAAAAAATGAATCGGAAGCATCCTGTAAGAGCATTTTTATTAAATATTTCGGATGGTATTTTTAATAAAAGAAAAATTAAGTTACAATAATTAAATATATATTTAAACTAGGTTTTAAAGATTAAAATAAAGTTTTAGAAATCACACAATCTAATATTAATCAAATGTTAAATATAATTAATTCCCCATTAGTATCCATTATAATACCTGTTTTTAACGACGAAAAACATATTTCAGAAACAATAGATTCTGTTATAAATCAAAGTTATAAATATTGGGAATGTATCATTGTAAATGATGGTAGTCACGATAAAAGTTCTGAAATTATTTCTAAAAAAATAGTAATAGATAATCGTTTTCAATTTTATGATAAAGAAAACACTGGCGTTTCTGATACTCGAAATTTTGCAATTTCAAAAACAAAAGGAGAGTTTATTTTACCCTTGGATTCTGATGATTTGATAAGTAACGATTATTTGTTGGAGGCAATAAAAATATTTTCCAAAAGTCCAAATACAACCTTGGTTTATTGCAAAGCAATGTTTTTTGGAGATAAAAAAGGAGTATATAAATTACCAGAATACAATCATGAAGATTTAATTGTAAGTAATTCTATTTTTCCAACTGCTTTTTTTAGGAAATCTGATTTTTTAAATACAAACGGATATGATATTAATCTTGTTCATGGTTTAGAAGACTGGGAGTTTTGGATTCAATTATTGGATAAAAACAGTATCGTTTATAAATTAAATGATTTTCATTATTTTTATAGAATTCGTTCCAATTCTCGAAACAGTGTTCACAATGATTTTGAAAAAATAAATGATATACACAATTATATTTTTGAAAAACATAAAGATAAATATTATAGGCTTTTGTTTAAGAATGAAACTAAACTGTATGCTCTAAAAACTATTTTTTCTGATTTAAAAAAATTTGAATTAATTAAAAAATCTATTTTTTATAAACTTTACAAAATAGTAAGAGAAATTAAAAAACCATTCCGAAAATTATTCAATTTTTGAATATATTTTTGAAAAATTGGACTTCGATTTTGCATTAAAAATAGTTATCATATTAATTAAAAATTTTAAAATTTTCCATTTGATTTTATTTTCCTTTATAGCTAAAATTTGCTGAAATCGTTTTGAATTTATTTCGTTTAATAATTTTGAATCTTCAAAAAACAATGGAAAATGCTTTTGGAGAACTTGTTTCTTTTCATCTTTTAACTTATCGGTACTACTAAAATTACTTGATACTCCACTTCCATCAAAATCCGAAATAATGTAATTTAAATGTTTATAGGATTCATTTTTTTTGCAAATACAAACCAAACTAAATTCCCAATCTGACATAATTTTTAAGTTTTCATTGTAATAAAAATTATCTTCGAAAAGTTGTTTTTTAATAAAATTGGCTTGATGTGGCAAAGAAAAATTTAAAAAAAATGAAAACGATAGT
>JAYUFJ010000079.1:0-6447 GCA_043738775.1 Flavobacterium sp.
CCAATAAAAAATTTTGCAGTGAAAGGTAATTTTAAGTTAACATAGTCGTCTGGCTTTTCTGAAGGAAATTGATATACATATTCGGATTTTTCATCTAAATAAAACCAAGAATGATTCTCGGCATTTAATGGTTTAAAAGCTGTGCTTACAAAACCTACAATCAATACAATACCTGTGTAAAACGACCATTTTTTTAACATAAAAATTTGTTTCTCAAGCCCTGTCACAATCTTGAAGTTAGGGCACAAAGATACGACAGAAATCAATTTAACTTGATAATCAATAAGTTAAATTTATCTAAAAATAGAAAATGTGAAATTTAGATTCTCCGCGACCATTGATTTCAATCGTTGGAGCAGGAATTTTTAAAGTATTAAAAATAGAGAAAAAAGTTTTTAAACTATGGTTTTTTGTACGAATTTTAGTCATATCAATATCAAAACTAAAATAAAATTGACGTGTTCTTTGCTTTTCTGGGAAGAAAACAGTGTTTACTAATTCGTCATTTGGGGTTACAAGTCCTTCGGCACCATAACCTACCGCCAAGTTCAACCATTTTGGAATTTTAGATTGTTTAAAAAACGAACCTAAATTAGCTGATAACCAGTAGGTTTGCCCATTATAATCTCGTAAAATTTGATCAAAATAAGTTTTGCCTAATATATTGGGGTTCAAAGTAGCATAAGGTGAAGAGTGAAAAGAGAATTTAGGCACAATACGCTGCTCTTTCCAGAGTAATTCTTGTGAAACATAAAGTGCAGTTCCGCCAGCATTTGCTGCAATATCGCCCCACGAAAAACCTGATGGAGAATAATATCCATCAAAAAAATCGACTGTTGATAAAAAAGCAAAACCTAGGGTTGAACCATAAATTAATTGACTTTTTTTATTTGCTCCAGACCAGTTCAACATTTCTGCTCCGGCACGACCAATTTGATACGACGAAAAAAAGTGAGCTGCTTTATCCATTTGCAACCACTCTGAATTATTGTTTACTATTTTAAAGTTCGATTTAGGATAATTACCATTCCAGTATTGATTTAATCCAATAAATGAAACAGTTGCCAATGCCGACTCAGAGATAATTAAAGCTGTTTTTCTATCTTTATTTAAGGAATCTGCTGGTTTTAAAAAAGAATCAAACTTAGATTGTGAAAATCCTAAACTTAAAATTAGAAAAAAAAGGAATATTATTTTTAAATTTTTCAATTGTTTACTTTTAAATTATCGGTTTGTGCCTCTTGCATTTAACCAATCGACATATTTTTTTCGGTTCACATCATGTTGGGCTAACGTGGAAGCAAATTCGTGGTACCCAAATTTGGTTACACTTGCGCAAAAGAATAAAAAATCATTATCGTTTGGATTTAAAACTGCGTCAATAGCCGAAATATCGGGCATTGCAATTGGTCCTGGTGGCAAACCCACTACTTTGTAAGTATTATAAGGTGATGGTATAAGTAAATCATTATACAAAACACGTTTTATAATTTGGTCAAAATTATTGTCGCGTAATTTTAACGAATAAATCACGGTTGGGTCTGCTTGTAAAGGCATACCAATTGCCAATCGGTTTAAATATACTTTTGCTACAATTGGTCGCTCGTCTACCTTTACAGTTTCTTTATGTACAATTGAAGCTAATGTTATGACTTCAACAGGTGAAAGGTTTAATTTTTTGGCTTTTATTTTTCGTTCGCTCGTCCAAAATTTATTGTATTCGGTAATCATTTTATCACGAAATTTTTCAGCAGATATGTTCCAATAAAATTCATACGAATTAGGAATAAATAGTGCAATAACATTATTTTTATTAAAATTATTTTGCTTTAAAAATGTTTCATCTTTAAAAGCCGAAAGTAATTTGGTAGTATCAGGTTCAATTTGTGAACTTATTCGAAAACATAAATTTTCCAATCGCTCTTGGTTGTTAAAAGCTAAATTTACAGGAACATTTCGTCGTAAAGTAGCAACCAAAGCATAACTACTCATTCCTTTTTCGAACAAAAAACGCCCCGATTTTACATTTTCGGGGTAAGAGCGTTTATTGGCTATGAACTCAAAATTGGAAAATTTTTGAATAAAAGGTGATATTATCTTTTTAACATCCTCGTAATTAGATCCTGTTGGAATATTTACATAAAATTCTTTTTTTGAAAAACTTGTATTGTCCGTAAAATACTTTACAAACACAATTCCTGCAAATACAATTCCGACAATGAGAATCGAAAGTAATGTTATTTTAAGTTTTTTGTTCAAAATAATTTTATTTTAATGATTTGGGTTAATTAATTGAAAAAGAACTTCATCGTGATAATTGTTATTATTGTAAATCCACTCTTTTTTGATTCCTATTTGTTTGAACCCAAATTTAGAAAAAAGTTTTAAACTAGGTTCATTATTTGTGCCAATATTTGCAAAAAGTTGATGCAGTTGTAATTGAACAAAACAATAATTGATTAACAACCCCAAAGCCTCGTTGCCTATTCCCTTGTTTCTATTATAATCGTTTTGAATTACGATACCAATTCCGGCACGATTGTTTTGTGGGTCAAACTCGAACAAATCAATTAAACCGATAGCTTTAAAAGTATTGTTTTCACAAATTGAAAGTCGCAATTGTTTGACTTCAAAAAAATCTTGATGTGCATTTTCAAGATATTGCTTAATTAAAAATTTACTATAAGGTGTGTTTGTGTTGCTTACTTTCCAAATCGATTCGTCATTTTCAATTTGATAAATAAATTCCAAATCGTCGGGTTCTAGAGCGCGGAGGTAAATAGAATTTCCTTTTAGTGTAATCATTTTTTTAGAATTAGCTCTTACCCATATACTTTTCAAAAGAAGGGATGAATAGATGTTGGTAAGTTTTATAAAAATTTTGTACTTTTATATCATTCTTATATTAGATGTTGAAAATAATAAATTCTTAGAACTACTATTTTTTTCAAATTTCTATATCTCCCTCAAAAACCAATTGTGCTGGACCTTCAAGATAAACATTTGTATATTTATTGTTTTCTACATCAAATGATACTCTTAATTGTCCGCCTTGAACGTTGATATTTATTTCAGTTTTAATAGTTTTATTTGTTGCGTGCATTGCAATTGCTGTGGCAGTTGCTCCTGTTCCGCACGAAAGGGTTTCGTTTTCAACGCCACGCTCGTAGGTACGAATTGCAAAATGATTTTTGGAAATTTGGTGAACAAAGTTTATGTTGCTTCCTTCATTACCATATAAATCGCTGTTGCGAATTTGGTGTCCGATGGTTTTTACGTCAAAATTTTGTAAATCATTGACCATTAATATATGATGTGGCGAACCAGTATTTAAAAAAACATAATCATTTTCAATTTTAATTTTATCAACGTTTTTCATTAGTAATGATACGTTTTTATTGTCGAGAATTGTTGCCTCGTGAAACCCATCAATAGCGTTGAATGTAGCTTGATTTTTAATTATGTTGAGCTGCTTTGCAAAGGCTACTAAACAGCGTCCGCCGTTGCCACACATAGTACTTTGGTAGCCGTCGGAGTTGTAATAAACCATTTTAAAATCTACATTATCCTCGTTTTCTAACAAAATAAGTCCATCGGCACCAATGCCAAAACGACGGTCGCAAAGCTGTTCTATTAATTTTGTATTGGCTTTTGGAAAAAATAAATTACGATTGTCAATCATTACAAAATCATTTCCTGTGCCTTGGTATTTATAAAATTTCACTTTTTAAAGGTTTTGGGTTGTTTAAAATTATTTAAATGTTAGTAAAAATCAAATTTTCTGTTTAAAAACCGCTAATTTTAGTATGTAACTATTGTAAATATTAGTTTCGTAAAATTTGTTTAACAATAATATCTTCTTTTGAAACGAGAGGAACAGAAAACGAGAACCATTGAGTCAAATAAAAATTATAACTTCTTTAAATGAAACTTTTAAGTACAAATTCAAATAAAAAATCAGTACTGATTGGTTGCTAGTAAAACTAAAGTACAAGCAATTTCATACTTAATTTTATTTAATTCTAATAATTGGTAAAACTCTAAGTTCTCGGTTCCAGGGTTAAAAATTACTCGCTTTGGTTTGGTTTCAATGATGTAATTGTAGTATTCTCGTTGGCGCAAAGGGTTTAAATAAAGCGTTACAGTATTTATTTTGGACAATGGAATGGCTTTGGTTCGAATTTTTACACCAGCAACTTCACCGGTATTTTGCCCAATTGCTATTACCGAATGTCCCTTCTCAACAAGTGATTCGATTGCTTTATAGGCATATTTCTCTGGTTTAACACTTGCTCCAAGCAGCACAGTTTTTTTATTTTTTATCATTTTATAATTTCGTATAAATTTTTAAATTTGTTATATAATAATTAATTGATTGTATTTTGTTTGATTGTGTAAATTTAGTAACTATTTTTGCAAAAAAAAGATGGAACTATTTATTTATTTGTTTGTTTCGTTATTTTCGGTTTTAAACCCGATTGGAGCAGTTCCAATTTTTGTTGGAATGACTACCCATTTTGAAAAACCAGAACGATTGCGAGTATCACTTTGGACAGCAATTAACGTGCTTTTGATTTTGGTTATTTCGTATTTTGTGGGTCAATATGTGCTTAGTTTTTTTGGAATTACTATAAACGCTTTGCGCATTGCGGGCGGTATTATTATTGCAAATTCAGGTTTCGCTTTGTTGAATAAAAATTTTAATAAAACTCGAGGTATTAACAAAAAAGTGGAACTAGAGTCGCAACTAAGAAACGATATTTCGTTGACTCCACTGGCAATTCCTCTTTTGGCAGGGCCAGGTTCTATTTCACTTTTAATTGCTTTTTATCAAGAACATCATGATAAAATGACAGATATAATTTCATCGTTGTCGGCAATTGTAATGGTTTCGGCAGTAATTTATTTAATTTTACGAAGCGCGCATTATTTGGCAAAAGCCTTGGGACAATCGGGAATTATTGCTATTTCACGGATTGTAGGTTTTTTAACTATCGCTATCGGAGTTCAATATATTATTAGTTCGGTTTTGAGTATTATTCGTGGTATTTAAAATAAAAATAAATTTATAATTCAAATTGTTAATTAGTTTCATTACTAATTTTCAATTAATTTATTAATTATTTTATTGAGTATTGTTTGGTACTTCAATAAAATAAATTTTTTGAATTCAAATTCCATTTTTTTTTGAATTTACTTTAATATTTTCGAATAAAAACTTACCTGCAAAATGTAATACAACATATTTATTGAACCCAACGGGTTGTTATATAAACAATATTATTTTTAAAATCAATAAAACAGGATATTTTTATATAAATCTCTTTTGTTCTCTTTTACTATATATTTTTATTTTTTATTTAGCAGGTCAAGTTTCTTGGATTTTAATTATTCCCCTATGTTGTTGTTTATATTTTTTTCTTCAAATAAAAAAACGTATTATAATATCAACTATATTAACAACTATCGTAATAGCTATTTTAGAATTAACTTGTTTGGATCCATTAGACGATTTATATTATTTCAACTGTGACCGAAGCCTTTTAAATTCTATTCTAATGCTATCCTATTTTGGTATTTTTCATTTTTTTTATATCTTGTAAAATATTAAAACATTTACCAAAATTGTAGCCGAAAAATCCAAATAAAAAAGTATAACTCATGGACATACCAACTAAAAACCGCATAGCAAAACTTCACCCAACAGTTCGCAAAGAAGTAACTACAATCATACAAGAATGTGACAAAGCCCTAACAGGCAGAGCAACTGTAAGAGTAACCCAAGGCTTACGCACATTTGCCGAACAAGACGCACTCTACCAACAAGGCAGAACAAAACAAGTCAAAAAAGTAACCAACGCCAAAGCTGGACAATCCATACACAATTATGGCTTTGCCGTGGATATTTGCCTTATTATAGACGGCAAAACAGCATCTTGGGACACCACAAAAGATTGGGATAACGACCAAATTGCCGATTGGTACGAGTGCGTAAAAATTTTTGCCAAACACGGCTGGGAATGGGGCGGAAACTGGAAAACTTTCAAAGACCTACCTCATTTCGACAAACGTGGCTTTAATTCTTGGAAAAAACTATCCAAACTTAAACAAGACAAAAACGGTTATGTAATTTTGTAGTCTTTCATCTAATTCTGAAATGCATGGAGAATTCAAGAACCTAATGAAACATCGATAAATTTTAACTTTTTTATTATTACAAACGATTTAAATTTTATCTTTGTAATTTAAAATTTACCATTTAAACAATACGAATTATGGAATATTTAGACTTTGAATTGCCAATTAAAGAATTAGTTGATCAGTTAGACAAATGTCAAGTGATTGGTTTAGAGTCTGATATAGACGTTACAAATACCTGTAAACAAATAGAAAAAAAATTAGTTGAAACCAAACGCGAAATTTTTAAAAATTTAACTGCTTGGCAAC
>JAYUFJ010000080.1:0-2303 GCA_043738775.1 Flavobacterium sp.
ATTGTTGGTTTTAAATTATCTTTATTAATTTCAAACTGCGAAGTTTTTAAAACAATTTCTTCTAAACCTAATTCATCTTCAGTTATAAATCCTTCGTAATTCGGTTTTTCATCATCGTTTGCAAATTCTTCTAAATTATAGCCATTTCCGTTTTCAGCTACACTTCCTTTTGTACTTTTTAAATCGTTTTGAAGTTCATTTTTTGATTTTTCAAAAAAAGTTTTAATGCTTTCGGGCGAGATTTTTATTTTGTAAAATAAATAAACTATTACACCAAAAATTAATACTAATAACGTTCCTGTTTTTCCAATATAGTCTTGAAAAAACAAGTTCATTTCGTAACCAATTATTCCTCCTAACTCGGGCAGGGTTGTAAAAAAGAAACCAAATAGTATTGATAATACAATGATACCGTAGCTATTCCAAAACCAAGTTGATTTTAATTTTCTCATTGGCAAGTCCATAATCATAAAGGCTCCCGTTAAAAACAACAGAATTACAATAATGAATGATGCTACGCCAAAACCACGATAAATAAATAAATCGGCTAAATAAGCGCCCATTTTTCCCAACCAATTTTCGGCAACTTGACTTCTGTCCGAAATTGAATTAACAACGCTTTGATCGGCTTGACCGTTACTAAAAAAGGATATAAAAGCTACCAATAAACCTACCGAAAACAATACAAGCAAGAATCCAAAAACTACTTTGTGCTGTTTTTTTAATTCAAAAGATTTTTTATCTTGTAAATTAGATTTCTTGGTTGAATTAGCTTCTTTTTTAACAATTTTTGACATTATATAAAATAAAAATACAAAATTTAAAATTTAGGAATATAAATTAAACATCCAATGATTACTGCGGTTAGCGCGGCAAAAAAAACGGCTCCAGCGGCAATATCTTTAATAAAACCAATGCGATTGTGGAATTCTGGATGTATAAAATCGGCAATTTTCTCGACTGCGGTATTTAACCCTTCAATACTTAAAACCAGTCCCATTGCAAAAACTTGCATAATCCATTCATAATGATCTATTTTAAAATAAAACCCAGCAACAGTCATTATAACAGCCAAACTTGATTGCACCATAACGCTATGCTCGGTAGAAATAAGTTTTATTGCTCCTTTAATTGCAAAACCTACGCTTTTAAAACGACCCGAAAAGAATGAATTGTCTTTTTGAAACTCCATATGTGACTTATAATGCAGCTAAGGCGGCGTCATAATTTGGTTCGTTACCAATTTCTGGAACTTGTTCGGTGTATTTAACAATTCCGTTTTCATCTAAAACTATTACAACTCTTGAATGTAATCCTGCAAAAGCGCTGTCCAAAATTTCTAATCCATAGTCTTTTCCAAAAGTCCCTAATTTAAAATCGGATAAACTCTCAACATTTTCCAATCCTTCGGCGCCACAAAAACGTTTTTGAGCAAAAGGTAAATCACGTGATATACACAACACTTTAGTATTAGTTAAACTACTAGCTTTGGCATTAAAAGCTCTAACAGATGCAGCACAAGTTCCAGTATCAACACTAGGAAAAACGTTTAAAACTAATTTTGTACCTGCAAAATCAGCTAAATTTACTGTTCCTAAATCGGTATTAACTAATTCAAAATTTGGTGCTTTTGAACCAACCTTTGGTAATTCACCATTTGTTATTATAGCGTTTCCGCCCAATGTTACTTTTGCCATTTTTTTATGTTTTTTAAGATTTCAAAAGTAGTGAAAAAAAATAGGAACAAGTATTTTTTACAAAATTAATTAGAAAATTATTTTGTTTATTAATTATTATATTGTAATATTGCAATATAATAATTATTTCTAAAAATGGGAGCTTCAAAAACAGATTTTTTTTCGGAAAATCAAAATGAATTTGCGGTATTGTTTAAAGCACTTTCACATCCGGCAAGAGTTGCAATAATAGAATATTTACTTTCGGTTGACAGTTGTATTTGTGGCGATATTGTAAATGTTTTACCACTAGCGCAACCAACTGTTTCTCAACATTTAAAAGAATTAAAAAATGCTAATATTATAAAAGGAACTATTGAAGGAACTGCAATTTGCTATTGTATAAACGAAGTTACTTTACAAAAATTTGAAAATTATTTTTCAAGTATTTCATCTAAATTAAAATTAAAATGTTGTTGAAAATAAATTGGTAAAATTCTTATTATCAATAACAGTAATAAAACCCTAAATCGTAAATAAAAATGAAGTTATCACAATTTAAAGCTCACTTAGAAAATTCGGATTATTTTTCATTTAAATTACCCAACGGCTTGTTAATTCCAGCTC
>JAYUFJ010000081.1:0-6431 GCA_043738775.1 Flavobacterium sp.
TACCAACTTCTTCGAGTCGGTCTCGAGTTTTCATCATTATACTTCTTGGCGATAATTTTTTTCCTGTTATGTTTGCGGGACAAGCATCGGTACAACGTCCGCATTCTGTACAAGTGTAAGCGTTTAGTAATTGCACCCAATTTAAATCTTGCACATCTGAAGCACCGAATTTTGATGGAACTTCATTTTCATTAACTGGCGCAGTAGCAAATGGATTGGCATTTGGATCCATCATTAGTTTTACTTCATTGGTAACACTTTCTAAATTATCAAATTGACCTTTTGCATTCAAATCGGCAAAATAGGTGTTCGGAAAAGCCAATAAAATGTGCAAGTGTTTTGAAAAATATAAATAGTTGGCAAAACACAAAATACCTGTAATGTGCAACCACCAAAAGGTTCTTTCGAGCATCATTACCGAACTTTCGTTCATTCCATTAAAAATTGGAGTTATAAAATGGCTTATTGGAAATGAACCCGCTTGAATGTAATGGTGTGAACCTGCTAGTTGCAACCAATAATCGGAAGCATTCATTAATAGAAACAACGACATTAAAACTACTTCGAAATACAAAATGTAATTTGCATCCGATTTTGCCCAACCTTTTAAATCACTACTTACGAATCGTTTTAGTTTAATTACATTTCTTCGGGTCCAAAATAAAATTACAGCAACCAAAACCAAAATTGCCAAAACTTCAAATGTTCCAATTAAGAAATTATAAACATTTCCTAAACTTGAAAAAACACGATGTGTGCCAAATAATCCGTCAATTATAATTTCTAAAAGTTCAATGTTTATTATTATGAAACCCACATAAACAATAATGTGAAGGATTGCCATTGTTGGTTTTTTAACCATTTTTTGTTGACCTAAGGCGATCATTGCCATGTTTTTCCAGCGGGCGGATGAGTTATTGGAACGATTTACTTTTTGTCCTAATTTTATGTTTCGCAGAATTTTTTTAGCATTGGCAGCAAAAAATCCGAAACCTAAAATTAAAAGAATTCCAAAAAATATATTATCTAAATATTCCATAAAAGAAAATTTTATTTATTAATTGAGTCATTTATTGGGGCTATGTAAGGCTTGTTTTTCTTTCCAAAAAGAGAAACATTTACATAACGAGTTGGATTTAATCGAACATCCTGCAATAGCAATTCTAATTCTTTTGAAGTTTTGTTAAAATTTGTGTACAATGCATCGTCTTTCAATAATTTACCCATTGTTCCTTTACCCGATTGCAAACCAAACATAATTTTATCAACAGAAGCTAATGTTTTTTCTAAATTTTTAACAGTTTGACCAATGTTTGATTTTGACAACGAGTCGGACAATTTTGAAAAATTTGCCGAGGCCTTATCAATGTTTGACATTGTGCTTCCTATTTTTGATTTATTATCCGCCATTAAACCATTTACTTGTGTTGCAGTATTTTTAAATTCTAAAATAGTTTCGTTTAAACTTTGTAAACTGGCTCGTAAATTAGCCTTTGTTTTTTCGTCCAATATCTGATTTACATTGGTTAACAAAAAATTTGCATTTTCTAAAACCTTTTCTAATTTATCTTTTACAGGCATAACTTGACCTACCAATGCATCTGTTAAACCTAATTTTTCAGTTGATTTTAAGAAACCTCCCGTTTCTATTTCCGTAATATCTTTTAAATTGGGTAAAATAGCAATTTGTTTTCCGCCTAATGCTGATGGTGAATACATTTGAGCAACACTACTTTTTGAAATCGGAAAATCAGATTTTATTTGAATTTGAACAACCAGTTTACCTGTTTCGGGTTGCAATTCTATTTTTTTTACATTTCCAACTGGCAAACCACTTATTGTTACTGGAGCTCCAACTGCCAAGCCATCAACGTTGTCATATTTTACATATAACATTTTATAGCTGGTCAATAAATCGTGCCCTTTTAAAAAGCCGTAACCCCAAATAAACAGCAAAATAGAACAAATTACAAGTATGGCAGTTTTTATTTCTTTAGTCAATTTCAAAATTTAATAATTTTAGATTACAAAAGTACAGAAAAATTTGGTTTTATTGATTTATTGCCAAATTTAGGTCAACAGTTTTTCCGTTTTTAAAAGCAATTAAAAAAGCTGTTTTATAGCCTTTTATTTTGGCTGTTTTTAAATTTTCTTTTGCTGTTTCGTAGTTGGATGTTTCTCCATAAGTATATTTATAATTTTTATTGTCTTTCGTACTTTCTACATTTTTAAGTCCTTTAAAATTAGATGCATTAGTTGCAATTTTTTTTGAAATTACAGCTAATTGAACTTTAAAAATAGTAGTTGAATTATTTGACTTTATTGATTCATTTATTTTTGGCTCAACAACACCCGAATTAATCTGTTTGATTTGTTGGTCTGGCTCAACTTCATTTGTGTCAGAATCAAAATAATCTTTTTTATACTCTAATATGGCTTCGACGACTGATTCTGCAATATCTTGTTGCCCTTGTTCAGAATTTAGCCTTGCACCGTCTTCTTCATTCGATATAAAACCAGTTTCTACTAAAACTCTTGGCATATATGCTTTGTGCAACACCATATAAGGAGCTTGAGAAACGCCACGGCTTTTAACGTTTAAAGTGTTTTTGAATTTATTTTGAATTTTTCCTGCCAATGCAATGCTGTTCGATTCAAATTCTTCTTGCATTAAGGTTAAGCCAATCATTGTTTCAGGATTGTTAACATCATAACCTTTATATTTTTTTTGATAATCTTTTTCAAGTGTAATCACCGAGTTTTCTCGTTTTGCTGCGTCTAAATTTGATTTGTTTTTGTTCATTCCCATAACAAAAGTTTCTGACCCAAAAGCAGATAAATTTCTATTGGCATTGCAATGTATTGATACAAATATGTTAGCATCAATGCGATTTGCTATATCGGCTCGTTCAATTAATCCAATAAAAACATCAGTTTTTCGGGTGTAATTTACCATAATTCCCGATTTGGTTTCTAATAATTTACCTATTTTAAGTACTATAGCTAGGTTTATATCCTTTTCGGTATAACCGTGATAGGCAGCGCCATGATCTTGATCACCGTGACCTGCGTCAAGAGTTACCTTGAATTTTTGTGCTGTTAGTGGGTAAAAGCTAACTAAAAAAAGTAGTATTAAAATTGTTTTTAGTTTAGGTAAAGTATTCATAATTAATGTAAAAGTTAATATTTATAAAAACCTTGAGGTTATAATTGCAATATTTATTTATTTTTGGCAAAATAATATGTAATTTTGACACTTCAAATATCAAGCCATAATTTTACAAAAATAGTATTTAAACCTTTGCGTACCAACTTATTTTTAATCGTTTTTTGTGCATTTTTCCTTTTCTTTACAAATACTAAAATTTGTGCTCAAGAAATAGGTAAAGGCAAAAAGGGTTTTACAACAAAAAAGGAATTAAAAAATACAAAAAAATTAGATACAAAAGATTCCAAAACTATTATTAAAACAGATACAATTCCTATAGATTCTTTAAAAAAAACCAAAGCATTTATTGAAAGTAAGGTAAAATATAAAGCTAAATTATCGGCGCAATTCGACCAAAAAAAAAGACTTTTAACCTTAACTGATGAAGCCGAACTGTATTATCAAGATTATGAATTAAAGGCTGGTAAAATCGTGATGGATTACACCAAAAACGAGGTTTATGCCGGACGTTTAAAAGATACAGCAGGAAATTTTATTCAACTTCCGTACTTTAAACAAGGTACTAATATTATAGAACCCGATTCAATTAGATTTAATTTTAACACAAAAAGAGCATTGGTTTTTAATTCACGAACCAATCAAGGAGAGCTAAATATTAAGGCCTATATATCAAAAAAAGAAAGTGATTCGGTTTACTACATGAAAAATGCTCGAATTACTACGGCAAAAGATATTGACGACCCCGAATATTATTTCTTGGCCCGAAAAGCAAAATTTGTTACCGGTAAAAATAAAAAAGTAGTAGTAGGTTTTACTAATATGTTTATTGCCAATGTCCCAACTCCTTTGGCATTGCCTTTTGCTTTTTTTCCTATGACAGAAAAAAACACCTCTGGTATAATAATTCCTAGTTATGGGCAGAGTGTACAACGAGGTTATTCATTGCAAAATGGAGGTTATTATTTTGCTTTGAGTGACAAATATAATCTTGCAGTTTTAGGAGATTATTATACTAATGGTAGCTATGCGCTGCGTGGTGAAACTAGTTATGCTGTAAAATATAAATTTTCGGGAAACGTGAATGTTCGTTTTGAAAATTTAATAAACAGTGAACGAGGTTATCCTGATTATTCTAAAAGTAATTTATATAACATTCAATGGTCGCATACAAAAGATGCTAAATCAAATCCTACATCTAGGTTCTCTGCATCTGTAAATTTAGGAAGTAGTAAGTTTTTTCAAAATTCAATAAATCCTCAAAATATTGGTTCCAGATTAAATAATACATTAAGTTCATCCGTATCTTATAATAAAACTTTTCAAACTATACCTCAAGTAAACATAGGATTGACGGCTAATCATACTCAAAATTCTCAAACAGGAAAAATAAGTATGACTTTGCCAAATTTAACGGCCAGTGTTGATAGAATTTTTCCTTTTGCAATGTCCGGAGGTACAAAAAAGGGTTTGATTAAAAATATAAACCTTCAATACAGTATGTCGGGTAGAAACTCGATTGAAACAGTTGATAGTTTGTTTTTAACAAAAAAAATGTTTGACAATTCTAAAACAAGTTTTACTCACGATATTCCTATAAGCACTAATTTTAAAATTTTTAAATATTTTAGTGTTACTTCTGGAGCAGCATATAAAGAGTCTTGGACATTGCAAACTATTAAAAAAACTTCCGATTTTACAACTGGGACCGATGTAAATACAAGAGTAAACGGATTTGATGCTTTTAGAACTTATTCTTTTTCAAATTCGGTAGCTACAACAATTTACGGAACTTATAATTTTAAAGGAAAAGGAAAGTTAAAATCGATTCGACATACAATGAGTCCGTCTGCGTCTTATAATTACGCACCTAGTTTTAGCAACTATTTTGAAAAATACGAAACTGCCAGTGGTTTTAAAACTTACACTCGCTTCGAGGGTGGTGATGCTCCCAATAATACCTATTCTAGTAGTGTTGGCTTGAGTTTAAGTAATACTTTTGAAGCCAAAGTAACCGATAAAGACTCTACAAAAACCGAACTTAAAAAAATAAAATTACTAAATAGTTTAAATTTTAATACAAGTTATGATATTGCTTCGGGCCGTTGGTCGGATATTAGAATGACTGGTGGAACTTTATTATTTAATCAAAAAATGAATGTAAATTTTGGCGCTACTTTTAATCCGTATCGAAAAGTGATTGATCAATTTACAACAGTTAACCCATTTGCTTTGACTCAAGCCAATTTAACTTTAAATTATACCGTAGCAAGTTCTGCTGAAAAAGAAAAAAAGAAAAACGAACAAAATGAGCGAAATGGTGGTCGTAGCGATGACTTATATGGTAGAAGTACCGATTTATCAAATCGAAATCAAGACCAGTTTGATAAAAAAGAGGAAGAAAAAGAAGATGAATTTAAAGGTTTTTACAATGCAAACATTCCTTGGGATTTAAATTTAGCCTATTCACTTACATATTCAAATAACAATAACGAAAAGAAAATTTCAAATAGTTCTGTTCAAATTTCTGCCAATACCGATTTAACCTCAAAATGGAAATTAGGCGTTTCAACAGGTTACGATATGGTAAATAAAGGGGTAACTTTTACCCAATTACGTATTCAAAGAGACTTATTAAGTTGGAAAATGGACGTAAATTGGCAACCTTTTGGCGCAAATGCTTTTTGGGGCTTTTTTATAGGAATAAAATCAAGTGTTTTGAGTGATATTAAGTATGATAAACGAACACAGCCCGATAGAGTTTTAAGATAAAATTTTAAATTGAAATTTAGAAATTAGAATTAAATAAAAATGAAAAAAATAATTCACACTAGCAAAGCTCCAGAACCTATTGGACCATACAATCAAGCAGTTTTGTTCGGAAATACGCTTTATACTTCGGGTCAAATTGCGCTAAATCCTTTGACGATGGAATTGGTTTTAAATAATATTTCTACTGAAACTAAACAAGTAATGGAAAATTTAAAATCGGTTTTAGAAGCAGCAGAAATGAGTTTTGAAAATGTTATAAAAACAACAATTTTTATTATGGATATGAACGATTTTGGAGCAATTAATGCCGTTTACGGAAGTTACTTTGATGAAAAAAATGCTCCAGCTCGTGAAACAGTTCAAGTAGCAGGATTGCCAAAAGGCGTTAATGTTGAAATTTCTATGATTGCAATGGGAAAATAAAAAGTTATTTTTCTTGTCATTTTAATAGAATCATTTTACTCATTACGCTCAATAACAAAAGTTTTTTTAT
>JAYUFJ010000082.1:0-2303 GCA_043738775.1 Flavobacterium sp.
TAAATTTTGATTTAAAAAACTTGATTTTTCATTATCGAAATCTAAAATTTCTGGATGCACCAAAAGTTTAGTTGTAGTTTCATACAAGGGTTCCTCAAATGGCGCATTAATGTGTACAGGACCTTTTTTTAATATTGAAATATTTACAGCTTCATTTATTAAATAATCATTATTTTTTGATGCTTTTTCGGTTAAATTGGCATTAAAAAGCGAATGATTCACAAATACATTTTCTTGACGAATTGTTTGCCCATCGCCAATGTCAATTTTATCTTGGGGCCGATCGGCGGAAATTACAATTAATGGGATTTCGCTATAAAATGCTTCGGCAAAAGCAGGATAATAATTTAACAAAGCCGAGCCTGAGGTACAAACAACTACAACTGGTTTTTTTGTTTGTTGTGCAATTCCAACTGCAAAAAACGCTGCACAACGTTCATCGGCAATACTGTAACAAGTAAATTGGGGGTTGTTTACAAATCCAATTGTTAAAGGTGCATTTCGTGAACCAGGCGAAATTACAATAGTGTTTATTTTTTTTGCTAATAATATTTCTAAAATCGATTGTGCTAATGGAATTTTTGGATAAATCATTCTTTAATTTTCTTGATTACAAAGATATAAACTTGCTTAATTTTTTAAATAATCTTAAATAGTTTTCTTATTTTTAAAATCATTTATTTAAATTTATATCTACTAAATTATTATCCAATTTACTTTTAGCATTCCGCTAATGCTAATTCAGAAAATCAAGTATGAGTTTTGATCCAAAAAAAATTAGGTTTGAAATATAAATGATTAAATTTTACGAATTTAATTAAAAAAATGGCTCAATTTAATAGAAATATAAAGAGTTTAAAATGGCTTTATTTGTTAATCCAATCAATAATTGAAGGGTCGGAAGGTTTAACACTTGATAAAAGTACTTTCTCAAGTTCGCCTTTTTCATTAATTAAATATTTTTGAAAATTCCATTTTACTTCACTATCTATCAAACCATTTTTATCTTTTTGAGTTAAAAATTTATAAACATCGCACATATCTTTACCTTTAACAGAAACTTTACTCATCATAGGAAAAGTAACACCGTAATTAAGTTGGCAAAAAGATTCAATTTCTTTATCTGTTCCTGGTTCTTGTTCTCCAAAATTATTTGCTGGAAAACCAATAATTACAAAATTTTTAGAACTGTATTTTTCATAAATCATTTCTAATTCTTTGTATTGAGGTGTATAACCACATTTTGAAGCGGTATTTACAATCAATACTTTTTTGCCTTTTAATGTTTCAAAATCAAATTGTTTTCCATTTAAATTGGTCACCTTAAATTGATAAATAGTTGGTTTGTTCATAATATTTTTTTCGATAGAAATAGATTTCTCATTATTTGTTGACTGTGCATATATTATAGTTGTAAATAAGTACATTAAAGTTGCGAAAAATGCTATGTTTTTTTTCATAAAAAGTTATTAATTAGTTTGTAAAATTAATCAAATGTACTACATTAGCTAACAAATCAAATTGTAAATGTTTGTTAAAAATTATTTTTAAGTAAACAACATTTAAGTAGTTAATTAAATCAAGATTAAAAAGAAAAATATGACACAAGAAGAAATATTGCCTTTAATTCTTCAAAAAAGCGACAAAGGATTTAGCACTTTATATTCAATGTATAATAGAAGTTTATTCGCTGTAATTAGTAATTTGATTAAAGAACAAGAAGAAGCGGAGGATGTTTTACAAGAAGTTTTTGTCAAAATTTGGAAAAATATTGATACTTATAATGAGTCAAAAGGACGATTATACACTTGGATGGTCAATATAGCCCGAAACACATCAATAGATAAATTGCGTTCAAAGGGATTTAACAATAGCCAAAAAAACCTTTCATCTGATAATTTCGTACATCTACTAGACGAAAGTAATAAATTAACTAATCGTATTGACACTATTGGAATTTCAGAATTTGTAAAAAAATTAAAACCAAAGTGTATTCAATTAATTGAATTATTGTTTTTTCAAGGTTACACTCAGCAAGAAGCTTCAGATGAACTTGAGATTCCATTAGGAACCGTTAAAACGCAAAATAGAAATTGTATCAATGATTTAAGAATTTTTTTAAAAGAGAACTAAATGAATCCAAAAGAATATATCGAATCTGGTGTTTTAGAGCTATACGTTTATGGTATTTTAAACGAAAAAGAAACTAACGAGATAAGTGTTTTAGAAAAATCGGAATTATCAATAAAAAATGAAATTATTTCAATTGAAAAATCAATTTTAAATTTATCAAGTAGTTTTGC
>JAYUFJ010000083.1:0-2302 GCA_043738775.1 Flavobacterium sp.
GTTGCAGCGCCAAATTCGGGCGTCATAACATATAATGAAACATCGGAATGTTCCATAATTTCTGTATCTGATTGCCCAATTCCAGAGGTTTCTAAAATAATCAAATCATATTTTGCTCCTTTAAGTACTTCGATGGCTTGCGCAACGTATTTTGACAAGGCCAAATTTGATTGACGAGTAGCCAATGAACGCATATAAACTCTGGGGTTATTAATGGCGTTCATTCGAATTCTATCGCCTAAAAGTGCGCCACCGGTTTTTCTTTTTGATGGATCTACTGAAATCAAACCTATTGTTTTTTCTGGAAAATCGATTAAAAAACGACGTACTAATTCGTCAACCAAAGATGATTTTCCAGAACCACCAGTTCCGGTAATTCCTAAAACAGGAATGTTGGTAGTTTTATTTTTTTCGTGAATTTTATCTAAAGTAGGTTGTGCAATTTCAGGAAAATTTTCTGCCGATGATATTATTCTCGCTATCGAACGAGCGTCTTTTTGTTCAATATGATTGATTTCGCCGTTTAAAATATCTCCAACAGCAAAATCAGATTTTTGTACCAAATCATTAATCATTCCTTGCAATCCCATTGCTCGACCATCGTCGGGAGAATATATTTTAGTGATTCCGTATTTTTCTAAATCGGCAATTTCTGATGGTAAAATTACACCGCCGCCGCCACCAAAAATTTTAATATGATGCGCTCCTTTTTCATTTAATAAATCACGCATATATTTAAAATACTCGTTGTGCCCACCTTGGTAAGATGTTAATGCAATGGCATTTGCATCTTCTTGAATGGCTGTATTTACAACCTCATCAACACTTCGGTCGTGCCCTAGATGAATTACTTCAACACCTGTTGATTGAATAATTCTTCTCATTATATTGATTGCGGCATCGTGACCGTCGAAAAGGGCTGCTGCGGTTACAATTCTTACTTTATTTACTGGAATATATGGCGTTTGATCTATCATTTTATAATTTGCTACTATTTTGGGTGCAATTTACACATTTAATAATTATTTTACTTTAAAATCGAAACTTATCCAAAACGCTTTTTATTTAATTTAGTGCAAAAAAAAATCCTCCATAAAGAGGATTCAATTTTAATTTGCATCATAAATTTTATGGAACAAATTGAGGTATTTCTCCATAATTATTTTGCGTTTTAATTTCATTGTTGGAGTCAAATGTCCAGCTGGAATTGTCCATAAATCGGGTATTAACTCAAAGCGTTTAATTTTTTCCCAATTGCCAAATTTTTCATTTATAGCATCAACTTCAAGTTGAATTCGCTCGATTACTTTAGGGTTTTCAATGATTTCTTGATTGCTTGCACCCAATTCAATTTTATGAATTTTTGCCCAATCATTAACGAAAACAAAATTGGGTTGAATAAAAGCTGCTGGCATTTTTTGTCCATCGCCTATTACCATTATTTGTTCAATAAAACGAGATTGTTTCATTTCGTTTTCAATCATTTGTGGAGCAATGTACTTTCCGCCAGATGTTTTGAACATTTCTTTTTTTCGATCGGTAATTTTTAAAAAATTATCTTGGTCAATTTCACCTATATCACCTGTGTGAAAAAAGCCGTTGATTATGGTTTCCGCAGTTAACTTTTCATCTTTAAAGTAACCCATCATTACGTTGGGTCCTTTACAAAGTATTTCTCCATCGGAGGCGATTTTAACTTCAAGATTATCAATTATTCTTCCTGCTGTACCTATTTTAAAACCTTTGTTACGTTGATCATTTACCGATATTACTGGCGAAGTTTCAGATAATCCGTAACCTTCCATAACTGGAATTTGTGCTGCAGCAAAAATTCGTGCTAAACGGGGTTGCAAAGCAGCGCTTCCGTTTACTATTAGGTCTAATTTTCCGCCCAAACCGGTTTTCCATTTACTAAAAATCAGTTTACGAGCAACTTTTAATTTAGTTTCATACCAAAATCCGTTTGCACCGTAGGGTTCGTATTGTAAACCAATTTCGACTGCCCAAAAGAAAAGTTTCTTTTTAATTCCCGTTAATTCAGATCCTTTTGCAATAACGCTTTCGTACACTTTTTCAATTAATCGGGGCACACCAGTCATTACCGTAGGATTAATTTCTTTAATGTTAACGCTAATTTTTTCAATTGATTCACCAAAATAAATGGCACAACCATAGTATTGATATATATAGGTAACCATTCGTTCATAAATATGACAAATAGGTAAAAAACTTAATGCCCTACTTACGCCCGATTTAAATGGAATTCGAGAAGAACTGTCAATTACATTTGAAACAATATTGT
>JAYUFJ010000084.1:0-2299 GCA_043738775.1 Flavobacterium sp.
TGATCGGATATCATAAACAATCCACCACCATTTTGTACAAAATTTAAAATGGCAGTTTTTTCAGCATTTGTAAATTTTGTATTTGGTTCGTCAACAACATAAACATCGAAATTTTTTAAATCTTGAGCAGCAGTTGTGCCATAAGTTATTGCAGTTCCTGCAGGTAAAGTTTCAACCGAATGACCTTGTTTAACTAATGCAATTCCCCAAGACGAAATTCCACCTTTCCAAAAACTTTCGGTAGTTGAAGAAGTTATTGTCGATTGCAAAGGCGTAGGAAAACGTTGTGGTGAAGTATCAGCATCAATAACCCAGTCAGCGTTTCCAGCAGTTTCTGCTTTTGTAGCATCGAATAAGAATTTTTTAGAAACCCCAACTTTTGCAAATGAAGTTTCAGTTGTTTTTGCATTTTCAGAAGAAACTGTTGTAGTTTCCTCTTTTTTTGAGCAAGAAAAAGCGATTACTAATGCGCTTAAAAGTGCTACCTTTGATAAATTTTTCATTACTTGTTAATTTGGTTAAATTATTAATTAGTTAACAAAACTACAATTAAATTATGTAATGCATAAATTTAGATATTAACAAAAGGTTAATTTTGTTAATATCACGAATTTTAAACTCTTACGTTTAATAGAAACTAATAATTTTATCGAACGTATTAAAATCTATTTTTTTGGTTTTCCATTGTTGAATCGTACCTTTTCAACAATTTCAATTTTCTTTTCTGGCCGTTTATTGTTTGTTTTTGAATTGAAAGTTGTTTTTTTCTTTAAAGTGTCTTTAGGGGATTTATTTCCACGATTTTCATCATATTCTTTTGAATATTCTTTTTTTACAAATTCCTTTTTTGGAGTAATAGCTGCTTTATTTTGTTTTAAAACTTCATTTGGATTTTTCGGATTCTCTTTCGTACCTCGTAAATGAATTATCAACCCGTTTAAAAAGTTACGCAAAATTTGATCGCCACAAAGCATAAAATCTGTATGATCTTCGGCTCTAAAAATATTTCCGATTTCTCCTTTCGAGATTCTAAAATCAACTAATTCCAAAATATCTATTATTTGATCGTCACGTAATTGAAGTGCTACACGTAGTTTTTTAAAAATATCGTTGTTGTTCATTTTGAAAAAAATTTGAAGTTTACAGATGAAATTATTACTAATAATGCAAAGATAACTATTTAAAGACTGAAATTAAATATTGGTTTTGTTTATATTTGCTCTTTCAAAAATCTAAAAATATCAAAATGACTCGAATTGAAGTTTTAAATGCCATAATTAAAAAAAAAAGTATTAAAAATTATTTGGAAATTGGTGTAAACCGGGGCAAATGCTTGTTTCATATAAAAGGAGCAACTAAACGTTTTGCGGTTGATCCGTTTTTTAATTTTTCAACTTGGAAAAAAATTCGTGGAATTATTTTGAATTTTGATAATTTAAAGAATACTTTTTTTGAAGTTACTAGTGATGATTTTTTTAAACAAAATGAGTCTTTACTCAATACTAATAAAATTCAATTGGCGTTTATTGATGGTTTGCATACCTATGAACAAGCCTTGGCAGATACTTTAAATACTATAAAATTTAGCGATGATAACATAGTAATTGTTTTGCACGACTGCAATCCACTTGATGCTTTGGCTGCACATCCAGCAATTTCAATTGACCACGCTCGAGCCGAATTTAAAGATCATAAAGACTGGAAAAATATTTGGAACGGCGACGTTTGGAAAACTATTGTTGAAATACGAAAAAATCATCCTGAATTGACATCGTTTGTTTTAAACACCGATCACGGATTGGGATTTGTTTATAAAAAGAAACGTGAAAATTTACCCGAAGTTTTCAATTCAATTACTGATATTTCCAATTTAGACTATGATTTTTTTGATAAAAACAGAAATGATTTAATTGATTTAAAACCAGTTTCGTTTTTTAATGATTTTTTAAAAACACTTTAGAACAACCATAAATAGGCTTTTTTAAAATTTGTACGCCACAATTTTTCGTTATGTTGTCCAGCTTTTACAATTTCTGTTTTATTCAATGCCAAACAATGGCAACGAATGGAATCAACCAAATAGACCATTTTATTTAAATCGGGAACCATTTCAGCATCTTCATTATCACCACACATAAAATAAATTTTAGCTTTTAGTTTTTTGGTCGCTTTGGTCATTTCAAAAATAGATTTACTAAACCAAAACGAAGGCGAAAAAACTCCCGCTTTCCCAAAAACCTCGGGATATTTTAAAACAGCGTAATAGGAAATTAACCCACCGAGTGAACTACCAAAAATG
>JAYUFJ010000085.1:0-2293 GCA_043738775.1 Flavobacterium sp.
TGGTAAAAATAACAAAATCTTAAAACTAAGCAAGATTTTTTTTAATTTTTAAGTAAAAAAAATAGCTGTTCGATGATTACAGAAAAAAGCAAATCAAATGTTATATTTGTAAAAAATTAAAATTTACAATGATTAATGATTACGTTTTAGACCAAAAATTAGAAGATCAATATTTTTTAGAATCCGACATCAAATACAAAGATTTTGAAAATTGCACTTTTATTAACTGCGATTTTACCGATTGTACTTTTCAAGCAGTAACTTTTATTGATTGCACTTTTTTTGATTGTAACTTTAATAAAACCAAAATCAATTATGTTTCATTGCGTGGTGCACAATTTAACAAATGCAATTTTACGGCAGTAAATTTTGCTATGACCGATCAAGTTATATACGATTTTAATTTTAAAGATTGTGCTTTGGATTACGCACAATTTTATGCTTTAAAACTAAAAAAAATGCAGTTTATTAATTGTAGTATGGTTGCTGTCGATTTTATGCAAAGTGATTTAACCGAAGTTTTATTTGATAATTGTAATTTACGCTTGGCAGTTTTTAGCGATACTATTGCTAATAAAGCAGATTTTTCGACCAGTTATGATTATACAATTGATCCTGAAAAAAACAAACTAAAAAAAGCCCAATTTTCACTTGATGGCTTAAAAGGGCTTTTATCAAAATATGATATTGTTGTGAAATAATTTTTCAATTTTTTTAAATTTAACATTTAAGATAGCCTATTTCAACTTTTATAAAATTAGTTATCCATGAATTCCTTCACCAACTCCATATTTTTCTATAACCGATGCTTCAAATTTCAACCATTCTTCCCAGCGTTTTTCTACATCAATTCCTTCACCATATTTTCGGGCATAATTTAAAAAAGTAACGTGATGCCCTGCTTCACTTTCCATTAATTCTCGATAAAATTTTGCTAATTCAGGGTCTTTAAAATTTTCTGATAATACTTTAAAACGCTCACAACTTCGTGCTTCAATCATTGCCGAAAACAACAACCGTTCTACAAACCCCGAAGCTCGACTACCGTTATTACTTCGTTTCATATATTGTGCCAGTTCACCAACATATTCGTCTTTTCGTTCGCGCGTTAATTTTAAGCCTCGTTTTTTAATAATGTTATGAACCATTTCAAAATGTTCAATTTCTTCTCGGGCAATTGTCAGCATATCCGAAACTAAATCTTGATGTTCAGAATTTATTGTAATAATTGTAATCGCATTTGAAGCCGCTTTTTGTTCGCACCAAGCGTGGTCCGAAAGTATCTCTTCGATGTTTGTTTCTACTATATTAACCCATCTTGGGTCGGTTGGTAATTGCAATCTAAAAGTTGACATATTTTTAAAAATTCTAATTAAAGTTAAATCGATATAAAAAAATGAATGTACTGACTACTTAAAACTTTATAATTTTTTAAATTCTAATTATTTTTAAAAAACAAACATTGCTCGTTCACCCATCATTTCATTAACTTCATCACCAACTTGTTCAATAATGGCCTCATTTGTGTGATTTGTTAAAACTCTGTCAATAAATTCAACAATTGTTTCCATATCATTTTCTAATAATCCACGAGTTGTTATAGCTGGGGTTCCTATTCGAATACCTGATGTTACAAATGGTGATTTATCGTCAAAAGGAACCATATTTTTATTTACTGTAATTTCGGCTTTTACTAATGCATTTTCAGCTTCTTTACCCGAGATGTTTTTATTTCGTAAGTCAATTAACATACAATGGTTATCTGTTCCGCCAGAAATAATATTGTAACCACGTTTTACAAATGCTTCTGCCATTGCTTTAGCATTTTTACGAACTTGTAATTGGTATGTAAAAAATTCATCAGACAAGCATTCGCCAAATGCAACTGCTTTTGCCGCAATAATGTGCATTAATGGTCCACCTTGATTACCAGGAAAAACGGACATATCCAAAACGTGAGACATCATTCTAAGTTCACCTTTTGGTGTTAATAATCCGAACGGATTTTCAAAATCTTTGCCCATTAAAATTAAACCGCCTCGAGGGCCACGCAAAGTTTTATGGGTTGTTGTTGTAACAATATGACAATGCGGAATTGGATCATTCATCAAACCTTTAGCAATTAACCCTGCAGGATGAGAAATATCTGCTAACAGTAAAGCACCTACTGAATCGGCTATTTTACGAAAACGCTCAAAGTCCATATCACGAGAATAAGCCGATGCACCCGCAATTATCATTTTTGGTTGAACTTCGGTAGCAATTTCTTGAATTTTATCATAGTTAAGTAAAC
>JAYUFJ010000086.1:0-2292 GCA_043738775.1 Flavobacterium sp.
ATTTTTACTACAGTTTTACTCATTTTATCATCTTACGGATTTGGGATTTGGGTTGTTAAATTTTCAAAATACAATGAACTTTATGGCTCAATTGGAACATTATTAATAATGATGTTTTATATTTGGATAAATTGTATGATTTTATTGCTCGGTTTCGAGTTAAATGCCATAATTAACAAACACAACAACGATAGAATTCAATAAAAAAACAACTCAAACTATGAAACATTTATTTTTAATCACACTCCTCTTACTTTTACAAAATTCCTTTTCTCAATCGGTATTAGGAAAATGGAAAACCATTGATGATGAAACAGGAATTGAAAAATCGATTGTTGAAGTTTACGAGGTTAAAGGTAAAATTTACGGCAAGATAATTGAAATTTTTGAAGCTAAAAATCGCAATCGAAAATGTGAATTATGCGTTGGTGATGACAAGGATAAACCCATTTTAGGATTGGTAATTATTCGAGGATTAATAAAAGATGGAAATGAATACAATAGCGGAAAAATAATTGACCCTAAAAACGGTAAAGCATATAAATGCTACATTACACTTGATGAAAAAGATAAATTAAAAATACGAGGTTACGTCGGTTTTTCACTGCTTGGACGCACCCAATACTGGGTTAGAGTCAAATAAATTATAAATTTTAGTTTAAAAATTTTCAAATTAAACGTTTTTAACTCTTAAACCTTAAACATAAAAAATGTTTTTTATCGAAGTAATAATTCCGCTTTCTTTACCAAAAACTTTCACTTACTTAGTTTCTGAGGCAGAATTTAATTATCTTCAAGTTGGTATGCGAATAGCAGTACCGTTTGGTAAAAACAAAATATACTCGGGATTAGCAATTGCAAAACATCAAAATGCTCCTGCTTTATATGATGCCAAAGAAATTCATCATATTTTAGACGAAAAGCCAATTGTAAACCAGCTACAAATAAATCATTGGTTTTGGATAGCCGATTATTATATGTGCCCTATTGGCGATGTTTTTCGAACTGCATTACCAAGTACTCTATTACTTGAAAGTGAAACTATACTTTCCTTTAAAAACGAATTTTTTTTAGACGAAAGTCAACTTTCTGATGAAGAATATTTAATTTATGAAGCCCTGCAAAGTCAAAGTTCCTTAAAAATTGACGACATTATTAAAATTTTAAATAAAAAGAACGTTTTTCCTATTATTCAAAAATTAATTGCAAAAAATGTACTTTCACTTTATGAAGAAATAGTCGAAGAATACAAACCCAAACTAATTAGATACGTTCGCATTCATGAAAAATATTTAGAAAAAAAAGGTTTGTCAACCTTATTAGAATTAGTTTCTAATGCCAAGAAACAAAAGGAAATAATTTTATTTTATTTTCAATTGCAAGCTCAAGAAAAAAAACCTGTTTCGGTAAAAAAATTAATTGAAATATCCAATTCAAATTCGACAACCATTAAGTCATTAATTGATAAAAATATTTTAGAAGAATATTACATTCAGCAAGATAGAATTAATTTTGAAAAAAATAAAATTGATACTGATTTGGTTTTAAGCAAACCACAAAAAAAAGCTTTCGATGAAATAAAAACCAATTTCAAAACTAAAGATGTTTGTTTGCTTCACGGCATAACCTCATCGGGAAAAACCGAAATTTACATTAAACTTATTGAAAATTATTTAGACCTTGAAAAACAAGTGTTGTATTTATTACCCGAAATAGCTTTAACAACCCAATTAGTTTCACGATTAACGCAACATTTCGGAAATCAAGTAGCGGTTTTTCATTCCAAATACAGCAACAATGAACGTGTTGAAGTTTGGAATCAAGTATTAAATACTTCAGAAAAAGCAAAAATCGTAATTGGAACACGATCTGCATTGTTTTTACCATTTAGTAATTTAGGATTAATAATTGTTGACGAAGAACACGAAACTACTTTTAAACAAGACAATCCTTCGCCACGGTATCACGCTCGAGATGCAGCTATTGTATTGGCAAATATGCACAAATCGAAAGTAATTTTAGGTTCGGCAACACCAAGTTTAGAAACTTATTACAATGCCAAATCGGGTAAATTTGGTTTGGTAGAATTATTCGAACGATACGGAAAAGCTCAATTGCCCAAAATAATTTTAATTGATTTAAAAGATGCTTATTTTCGCAAACAAATGAATGGACATTTTAGTTTACCATTAGTTGAAGCCATTACCAATGCCTTGAATTTGGGTGAACAAGTAATTTTATTTCAAAATCGACGTGGTTTTTCACCAGTTTTAGAATGCTTAACCTGCGGAC
>JAYUFJ010000087.1:0-6395 GCA_043738775.1 Flavobacterium sp.
GTTTCTTGAATTAATGGTTTTAAAATTTCAAAAGGAATTTCATTTTTAAAACAAATATCATTTCCTAATTTATATAAATGATTTGTGAAATTACTTACAAAAACTGCAGCAACATGAAGCGCTTTTCGCTGTTCGGAATTTATATTAAAAACTTTATTAGTTAATAAATTAGCCACTTTTTTTAAAATTTCATAATCTGATTCGTTTTCAGCTTCCAAGCAAATTGGAATTGTTTTAAATTCGATTTCTTTATTTTTAGAAAATGTTTGCAATGGGTAAAAAACACCTTTTCGATTTTTGGAATCTAAATCCTTTAATGAAACGGTGCCTGAGGTATGAACAACCAAGCGATTTTTAAATGGTAAATTTGATGAAACATCAACGATAGCATCATCGGAAACAGCAATTATATATAAATCGGCACTTATAATTTTGTTGTAATTAGTTACTATTTTATTTAAAGAAATTAAATTTGAAATAGATTTCGATTCTCGAACAACTACTTGAAGTAATTCTAAACCGTAAGTTTTAGAAATCACTTTAATTAAATGTTGCGCAACATTACCTGAACCAATTATGCAAATAGAAATCATTTGGTAAAAATAATAAAAAAAGAGGCTGATTTTATTAGCGGCCTCTTTTTTGTTAAATTACTTTATCTTTTTAAACTGAAATGCGATTTAAAACTTTTAACTTCGGGTGCACCTTTGTTATTTAAACCAGTATATTCAATTGTAAACCAATAATCGGTTGAAGGTAATGAATATCCATTAAAAGTTCCGTCCCAGCCTGGACTTGTAGGGCTAATTTGTTTGATTAATTTATTAAATCTATCAAAAATATAAATTTTAGCTTCGGTCAAATTATTATAACTAGATATGTTCCAAAAATCATTAAAACCATCTCCATTAGGGGTAAAAAATTTAGGGTAACCAAATACAGCAACTTCTTTAGAAAGCACTGTACAATTTGTAGCATCAGTTACAGCTATTGTATGTATTCCAGATTGTACTGAATTGTAAACATTCGAAGGTTGAAAAGGCTGATTGTCAAGCTGATAAACGAATGGTCCAGTACCACCAGTTACTAATACAGTTAAAACATTATTATCTGTAAAACTGTTGTCAATGCTGGTGACAAAATCACTAGCCATTTGAGCAGTAACTATTGTTGCAAAAACTTGGCTTGATGAGCATCCGGTTGCTATATAAGTTGCTGTTACTGAATAATTTCCTATGGCAATTGCAGTGTAGGTATTTTGATTTGCCCCAGGAATTGTAGTTCCATTTAATGTCCAAACAAATGAATAATCGGTATTGTTCAAGCCAGAATCTAAAAGAAAATTTCTAATTAAAATACCCGAAGGATCAAAACACAAATCACCATTTTTTAAAATTGGGTTTGGTAACGGATTTATTTGAACATTTGTAGTTGTTGATACAGGTAAACAACCACCACCAGAGTTAGTTGTATATGTTACTAAATAATTTCCTGCTGTACTTGAACTTGGAGTAATAGCACCAGTTGAACTATCTAAAACCAAACCAATTGTTGAACTATAAATACCCGAGGCGTAAACGCCTGTACCCGTTAATATTACACTTTGCGGTGAGGTAATATCTTTACAATATGCAACATTAGTATAACTTATTGAAGCTGTTGGTAATTTAGTAATTACTACTGTTGTAGTTGCCGTAGCTAAAATACAATTTGTTATTGCTGGAATTGTGTAAGTTATTAAATAAGTACCTGGCGTACTTGTACTTGGAATAATATTTCCGTTTGAAGAATTTATTGATAATCCACTTGGAGCCGAAAAAGTACCGCCTGTATAATTTAAAGTGCCTGTTAAAGTTACTGGTTGCGTAGCTGTCAATGAAGTACAAAATTGAGTTGAAGCGTAACTTATAGTTGCAGTTGGATATGCTTTTATGGTAACATTAGTAGTAACCGAAACTGATAAACAACCAGCTATTGGATTTGTTGTATAAGTTACAACATAATTATTTGGTGTACTTGAACTTGGTATTATTGATCCTGTTGAAGCATCAATGGTTAAACCATTAGTTGAACTAAATATCCCTCCAGTATATGCTCCTGTTCCAGATAAATTTACCAATTGAGCATTTGTTAAATTACCACACATCGTTGAATTTGTATAATTTATTACAGCTGTAGGTAATTTAGTAATTACAACAGTAGTAGTAGCCGTAGCTAAAATACAATTTGTTATTGCTGGAATTGTGTAAGTTACTAAATAAGTGCCTGGAGTACTTGTGCTTGGAATAATATTTCCGTTTGAAGAATTTATAGATAATCCACTTGAAGCCGAAAAAGTACCGCCTGTATAATTTAAAGTACCAGTTAAAGTTACTGGTTGCGTAGCTGTCAATGAAGTACAAAATTGAGTTGAAGCGTAACTTATAGTTGCAGTTGGATATGCTTTTATTGTAACATTTGTAGTAACTGTAAGTGAAGGACAGCTAGATATTGGTAATGTGTAAAAAACTACATAATTCCCCGGTGTACTTGTACTTGGTGTTATTGATCCAGTTGATGCATCAATTGTTAATCCAGTAGTTGAACTAAATGTTCCTCCAGTATATACTCCGGTTCCAGATAAATTTATTGATTGAGCATTTGTTAAATTAGCACAATAAACCGAGCTTGGATAATTTATTGAAGCTGTTGGACTAGTTAAAATTGTAATAGTCTTTGTTGATGGCGGAACAGTACAATTATTTGCTGTTGGAATTGCATAAGAAACCGTGTAAGTATTTGCCAAACTAGTGTTTGGAGTAATATTTCCATTAGAACTGTTCAAGGTAAGTCCTGAAGGTGTACTTGAAAAAACACCTCCTGTATAATTGTTTGTTCCTGTTAAAACTGCATTTTTAATTACAGTATCCGAATTACAAAAAGTATTTGCACCGCCATAATTAAAACTTGCTGTCGGAGCTTGAACAACAGTAACCGAAGTAGTTTTAGTGCTTATACAACCCAAAGCATTTGAAATTGTAAATGTTACAGAGTAGGTTCCAGGAGTTGAATAGGTGTGCGTTGGATTCTCTATATTTGAAGTTGTACCATCACCAAAGTTCCATAAAAAATTATTTAAAGTAGTTCCGGAAGGTACATAAGTGGTGTTTTGAAAAACAGCATCGTCATAACATGCATTTGTAACCGTAAAATCGGCAACAGGAACATATAATGTTAAAACGGTTGAAATTGTAACGGTACAACCAGTAACCGATGTTAACAAACAACTGTATGTAGAACCGACAGTAGGGTTATTCACATTTATTGATTGTGTTGTTGCACCATTATTCCATAAATACGTAAAACCAATAGGTGCTGTTAAAACCGCCGAAAAAGAACCCGAACAAAATGTAGAGTTAATTTGGAGTGGTGAACAATAAGCATCAACATAGGCATAACCGTAATGTGCTCCTAGTGAACAATCGCCTGTAGAAAATTGAATTGCTAAATTCTGTCCAACATAAGATGATAAATCAAGCCCAACAGTTGTCTAGGTTTTATATCTAATATCACCAGATCCTGGAGGATAAGTTTGAAAACCAGGAATGTTACTTCCAGAAACTACCGTATATTGACCGCAAGTTGGGTTAATCACTGTTCCCGAGCTATTTAATACTTTAATTTCGAATCTAGGTTGCTCACTAGGTGCATGACTAGGATCTTGAAGAACAACTGCATATTTGTAAATAAACAATGAATTTGTGGCACTTACATTTATTGAATATGTTAAAGTTTCAGCTTCTGATCCTGAATTTGAATTTCCTAAACGTGCCGAATATAATCCACCTGGCGCTACAACAGGGATATTATTGCCTGTATTTGGATCAAATCCGTTGCCAGTCATAATAGTATGCCTTCCAGAGACAATTCCAGCTGTGTTAGCATTAATTGGACAACAATTTCCTATTTTTCCTTGCCAATTGGCAAAACTTCCTAATTCAAAATCGGAATTTGGACAAGATGAAACTTGGGCATTAACATTAAAATTTGAAAAAAAAGCCAATAAAATGATGACTAAAAAGTTTGTGTTTTTCATGAACTTAATTAAAATTATTTCTCTTTATTTATTATTTTTTTTATTTCATTTATAATTCTAACTGCGAGTTCATCGGCTAATAATTGCGTTTGAGCTTCGGTATAAATTCTAATAATTGGTTCGGTATTTGATTTACGCAAATGAACCCAATTTTTAGCAAAGTCAATTTTAACGCCATCAATCGTTGAAATTGATTTTGTGATAGTATCATTTTTATACTTTTTAGTAATTGATATTAAAATGGAATCGACATCAATTTGAGGTGTTAATTCAATTTTTTTTTTACTCATGTAATATTGTGGGTATGATGCTCTCAATTCGGCTACCGATTTATCTTGATTTGCTAAATAAGTTAAAAATAAAGCAACTCCAACCAAACTATCACGACCATAGTGTAATTCGGGATAAATAATACCACCATTGCCTTCACCGCCTATAACAGCATTGGTTTTTTTCATTAATTCAACCACATTAACTTCTCCAACAGCACTAGCTTCATAATTGCCTCCGTGAAAATTTGTTATATCACTAAGGGCTCGTGATGAACTCATATTAGAAACAGTATTTCCTGGAGTTTTGCTCAAAACATAATCGGCGCAAGCCACCAAAGTATATTCTTCTCCAAACATTTCTCCGTCGTTGGAAATAAAAGCCAAACGGTCAACATCGGGGTCAACAACAACTCCAAAATCGGCTTTTTCATCAATAACCAATTTACTAATATCTCCTAAATGTTCTTTTAAAGGCTCTGGATTGTGAGGGAAATTCCCATTGGGTTCACAATATAATTTTACAACTTCAACTCCCATTTTTTCTAGTAGTTTAGGAATAATTATTCCTCCCGATGAGTTAACTGCATCTACTACTACTTTATATTTTTTTGTTTTAACTAATTCAGCATCAACTAATTGTAAGTTTAAAACTTCTTCTACATGGATATCCATATAAGAATCATTAACCGAAACTGTTCCTAAGGAATCTACATCTACAAAATTAAAATCTTCATTTTCAGCTATTTTCAAAATTAATTCACCTTCTTTACCCGATAAAAATTCGCCTTTACTGTTTAGTAATTTCAAGGCATTCCATTGTTTCGGATTGTGCGAAGCGGTTAATATTATGCCTCCATCTGCTATTTCCATTGGTACTGCAATTTCAACGGTAGGAGTTGTTGACAAACCTAAATCGATAACATCTATGCCTAAACCAAGTAATGTATTTTGGACTAAATTATGAACCATTGGTCCAGATATCCTGGCATCACGACCTATAACTACTTTTAATCTCTTTTCGGGATTACTGTTTTTAAGAAAAGTTCCGTATGCTGCTGCAAATTTAACTGTATCAACAGGTGTAAGATTGTAGCCAACTTTACCTCCAATTGTTCCTCGAATTCCTGAAATTGATTTTATTAGCGTCATAATTTATGTGTATTCACAAATGCTTTTCAAAAATTTAATTTTGATGCAAATATATAATTTTCCTACATAAATTTTTTAACATTTTTAAGTAAATTAAAAATATATTTTAAAAAACAACTATTCAAAGTAATTTTTAAAACAAAATTTATAAAATTTAAAAAATTAAATTTGAATTCATTTTTATTTAATATATTTACAAAACTCAAAATATTTAGTTTATTTTATAAAAACTTTTTATGAATTTTCTTGCTCACATTTACCTATCGGGAAATAATGATTTGATAAAAATAGGCAATTTTATGGCCGATGGGATTCGCGGAAAGGATTATTTAAAATACCATCATGATATTAAAAAAGGTATATTATTACATCGTCAAATTGATACTTTTACCGATTCAAATTCAATCTACAGGAAAAGCAAACACAAATTACATGAAAAATATGGGCACTATTCGGGTGTGATAATGGATATTCTTTATGATCATTTTTTAGCGAAAAACTGGGCAAAATATTCTAAAGAGAAATTGACTGTTTTTATTGATGGTTTTTATAAAAGTTTAGAAAAAAATTATTCTTTTTTAACTGAAAAAACCAAAGCAATGATGCCTTATATGATAGAACAAAATTGGCTTTTGAGCTATGAAACAATTGCTGGAATTGAAAAAATATTATTTCAAATGGATTATCGAACTAAACATAGGGTAAATATGCAAGAGGCAATTACAGAATTAGAAAAATATTATTCTGAATTTGAAATGGAGTTTACGTTGTTTTTTTCTGAATTAAGAAAGTTTTCTAAAGATAAGTTGGCAACTTTATGAAAAAAAAATAACTAAACTGAATTTAATTCAAAGTTTCAATTTAATTGAACAACAATAATTATAAATTATAACCTAATT
>JAYUFJ010000088.1:0-2288 GCA_043738775.1 Flavobacterium sp.
AATATTCTAAAGTAAAAATTGATAAAAAAGCTAAAGTAAAATATTTGGATTACAATTGGAGTTTGAATAAATAATATATGGCCGAAATTAAGCGAAAAGGATATAGATCAACTAAAGATATTCCTGTAGAGATAATGCTACAACTCAATCGTGGTGAAATCGAAACCGCTAATTTAGTTGAATGGTTAGCGGTAAATCAGCTTGGTTTATTACAAAATTTATTGCAACAATTAAATCGAGGCCACTATTTTAGTTCAATAGAACTAGAAATTGTTGCTTTAAAAAAACAAACTGTAAATACCATTAATGAAGCTATAGGTTTAGGATTGTTAAAAACTATTTTTGCAAATAATGATGTTGATATTTTCGAGAAATTATCTAATCATACTTCCGATTGTGTGCGTTGTTGGGCGTGTTATATCGTAGGTTTTGACGCTAATTTATCAATTTCTGAAAAACTTTCTAAAATTCAACCTTTTGCTGCAGATTCTCATTTTGGAGTTCGCGAAATTGCTTGGTTATCAACTCGCCAATCAATTGCTAATAATTTACCTGAATCAATTAAAATACTTTCTCAATGGACTAATAATGCTGATGAAAATATGCGTCGTTTTGCATCAGAAGCAACTCGACCAAGAGGAGTTTGGTGCTCACACATTGAAGTTTTAAAACAAAATCCTGGAATGGCTATTCCTATTTTAGAACCATTAAAATCGGATGTTTCAAAATATGTACAAAACAGTGTTGCCAATTGGCTAAACGATGCTAGTAAAACCCAACCAGAATTTGTTATAGACATTTGCAAACGCTGGAAAAAAGAGAGTAATTCTAAAGAAACTGCTTATATTGTTAGTCGCGCTTTGAGAACTTTAGAAAAATAAAATGACTATTTCAATAATTATTCCTGTTTTAAACGAAGAGAATAGCATTGCTAAATTGCTAAACTATTTAATTGATATTATAAATCCGGAATTTACTAAAGAAATTATTGTTGTTGATGGCGAAAGCGAAGACAAGACATTAGAAATTTTGAAATTGTATCCAGAAATTAAAGTTTTATTTTCTAAAAAAGGACGTTCTATTCAAATGAATACAGGTGCAAAAAATGCTACTTCTGATGTTCTTTATTTCTTGCATTGCGATACTTTGCCACCAAAAAATTTCGATTCGGAAATTGTAAATCAAGTCCAAAACGGAAATCTTTCGGGTTGTCTTAAAATGAAATTCGATAACAATCATATTGTTTTAAAAGTGTCGCAATGGTTTACACAATTTATTTATCAATCGTGTCGTGGTGGCGATCAATCGTTATTTGTAGAAAAAAAATTATTTGAAAAATTAGATGGTTTTGATGAAAAACTAACCATTTATGAAGATAATGAATTTATTCGTCGATTGTATAAAAACTCAAAATTTACAGTAATTCAAAAAGCGGTTACAACCTCTGCAAGAAAATATCTAAAAAATGGAATTTGGAAATTACAATTTCATTTTTTGATGATTCATATTAAATATTGGTTTGGGACAAGTCAAGAAAACTTGGTTGCTTATTATCAAAAAAATATTAAAGTCTAACAACAATTCCGTTTCGGTCGATTGGGCATTGTTTTCATAGAAAATCTTCCAAATAAACTAAAAACGCGTTCCAATTTATTCCATTCTAAAGTATAAATAGATTGCGTTCCAACGGTTTTTCTACAAATTAAATTTTTTTCTAGCAAATCTTTCAAATGTTTCGAAACTGTTGATTGGCTTAACGGCAATTCGGCAACTATTTCTTTACAAGTTCGGTCTTTGTGTTTCGATAAAATTGAAATAATCATTACACGTGCTGGATGCGATAAACATTTTGACATTTCTGCTAATTCGATTTCAAAATTATGAAATTCGGTATTTTTAAAATCGTTCATTAATCGTTATTTATAGATGAATAAAAAATTAAATTTTCAAATAGATTGTTTTGTAATTATCAATAAAATCATTGTCTAAAAACATTATTAATCGCAAATGTACGATAATAAAATTATAAAAAAAGTGTCAGTAACTAAAACTAAAACCGTCTTATAAACGTACTTTCGTTTAACAAATATATTTTATGAAACATTTTCACTTACTCTTTCTTCTATTTTTATCAAATGTACTGTTTTCTCAAGAAACATCAGGCGTTTTAAAAGGTAAAATTCTCGATGAAAAAAACAATGCAATTATTTCTGCATCAGTTACTTTATATCAAAAATCTACAGGATTTAAGTCAAGTACAATTTCTCAAAAAGATGGTTTTTTTACTT
>JAYUFJ010000089.1:0-2285 GCA_043738775.1 Flavobacterium sp.
ACGAGAAAAAATAGGCGAAGAATTTTTTATTACCACCAAAGGTGTTGGATATAAATTTGAAATATAACTTTTTTACTTTAAATTCAAAAAAAACCCTTATTTAAAAAACTTAAGCAGTTGAAATTTAATTTCGGCTCACAATTTGTCATTCTATTTTTTATCTTTGTGGAAACAACTTATATTCACAAAATGAAAAAATCAATTTTTTATATCTTATTTAGCTTTACAACTTTAGGATTAACTACTACAAAAGCGCAAATAAATTTAGGTGAAAGAGCTTTAGGAGCATTACAAAACGGGGTTGCAAGTTTTACTTTTAGCGATGAAGATGCTGCAAAGTTATCATTAGAAGCAGTTGCTAAAATGGACAAGGACAATAAAGTTGCAAGTCCAAAAGACGCTTATACAATTCGTTTAAACAAAATTTTTGGCAAACACGCCACCGAAGATGGCTTAAAACTAAATTACAAAGTATATTTAACCAAAGATGTAAATGCATTTGCAACTGCCGATGGAAGTGTTCGTGTTTTTTCTGGATTGATGGATTTAATGGACGATAATCAATTGCTAGCAGTAATTGGTCACGAAATTGGTCACGTTGCCCACCACGACTCACGTGATGGAATGAAAGCCGCCTATAGAAAAGCCGCATTAATTGGAGCCGTTGCCTCTCAATCGGGTAAAGTTGCTGCATTAACCGACAGCCAATTAGGGCAAATTGGAAGCGCTATGATTGACAGCAGGCACACGCGAGGTATGGAAAGTGAAGCCGACAATTACTCGTATGACTTTATGAAAAAACACGGTTATAATGTAAACGCAGTTGAATCGGCCTTTTTAGTTTTAGCTAAAATGAGTGCTGGTGCTGATTCTAATTTTTTAACTCAAATGATGAGTTCACACCCAGAACCTCAAGAAAGAGCTGATACTGCACATAATAAAGCTGTTGCTGATGGTTTGTATAAAGAATATGTAGTCGTTAAAAAAGGAACTAAAATAGTTAAGAAAAAAAAGTAATTTAATGACCATAAGAAAAGCCAAAAAAACAGATATGCCGAGCGTTTTGAACTTAATTCATGAATTGGCAAAATTTGAAAAACAACCCAATTCAGTCGAAATTTCTGTTCAAGATTTGGAACGTGATGGTTTTGGCGAAAATCCACTTTTTTATTGCTTTGTAGCCGAAGTTGAAAATGAAATTATTGGTATCGCCCTGTATTATTATCGGTATTCAACCTGGAAAGGCAAAACAATTCACTTAGAAGATTTAATAGTAAAACAAGAAAAGCGAGGTACTGGAGCAGGATTTGCCTTATATTCAGAAATTATAAAACAAGGGAAAATAGATAAAGTACGTCGCATTGAATGGGCAGTTCTAGATTGGAATACACCAGCAATAGAGTTCTACAAAAAATCAGGAGCAAAACATTTATCCGATTGGGATGTAGTACAAATGGACGAAAAAGGAATTGAAGAATTTACGAATAGAATTCCAAAAATATAATAAAAATGAGGGTTTTTAAATTTGGAGGCGCATCAGTTAAAAATGCCGATGCAATAAAAAATGTAGCGGAAGTTTTAATAACAACAGGTTACGATGACGTTTTGGTAGTAATTTCTGCAATGGGAAAAACAACCAATGCATTAGAGGTTGTAATTAAAAATTATTTTGATAAATCGAACGAATTACAAGCATCGATTCAAGAAGTAAAAAAATACCATTACCAAATACTAATGGATTTGATTGACAATGAAGAGCACGAGGCTTTTTTTGATGTAAACGGTCTTTTTGCCGATTTAGAATATTTTTTAAAAAGCAATAAATCACCCAATTATAATTTTGTTTACGATCAAGTTGTTAGTCTTGGTGAATTGCTTTCAACCACTATTGTGAGCCATTATTTTAATTTTATAGGCATAAAAAATACTTGGTTGGATGTAAGAAATTTTATTAAAACCGACAACACTTATCGCGATTCCAATGTCGATTGGGATTTAACACATAAATTAATTTCAAAAGAAATTAAAAAGAAATCGTTAACGATTACACAAGGATTTTTAGGGTCGGATGAAAACAGTTTTACCACTACTCTAGGTCGAGAAGGTTCTGATTATACTGCAGCTATTTTCGCCTATTGCCTTAACGCCGAAAGTGTTACAATTTGGAAAGACGTTCCAGGAGTTATGAATGCTGACCCACGATATTTTGAAAACGCCATTTTATTAAACCAAATTTCATATCGTGAAGCCATTGAATTAGCATTTTATGGCGCCACGGTAATACA
>JAYUFJ010000090.1:0-17309 GCA_043738775.1 Flavobacterium sp.
GATAAAAAATTTGGATTTTTTCAAACAGACAATCATTTTTTTAAAGAACTAGCCGCAGAATTGGGGTTAATTTCAAATAAAAAAGGAAGCGATATAGGATTTGAACGTCACCCATTGGCATACTTAGTTGAAGCCGCTGATGATATTTGTTACACCATTATTGATTTTGAAGACGGCATAAATTTAGGTTTGGTTGCTGAAGATTTTGCATTAGAATATTTAATAAAATTGGTAAAAGACACTATAAATACTAAAACTTATAACACCTTAACTACCAAGGAAGATAGAATTAGTTATTTGCGAGCCTTAGCAATAGGAACTTTAATTCAAGATGCTGTGAAAGTTTTTATGGAGAATGAAGAATTAATTTTGCAAGGAAAATTTCCATATGCATTGACAGATAAAAGCAAATACAAAGCTCAAATGGATGATATTATAAAATTGAGTGTTAAAAATATTTATCAATGTCGTGAAGTTATTGAAAAAGAAATAACTGGTTATCAAATAATTAACAATTTATTGGATAAGTTTATTACAGCTTTCAATAATAATTACGAAGGTAATGCTTCAAACTTTGACAAACTAGTATTGAAAATTTTACCTGAAAAACACCATCTTGAAAAAGACAGTTTATACGAACGATTGCTTTTAATGTGTAGGTTTGTTTCTATGCTTACCGATAGTAATGCTTTGTTATATAACACTATGTTTACTTAAATTTAAAATTACATTTTTAAATAGAAGTCTTTGGTTAAAGCCATATATTGTTCTGTGTAAACGTGTCTAGAAGTTTCAATAATCAATTCGTTGATCTCGAATTCGGTATTAATGCGTGAAAAGGCTATTAAACTTCTCTTAATTTCACTACTTGGAGTTCCTTTTATGTAAGTAATTTTAAATGGAAATAAATCAAAACTTTCGCATAAAAGTATAAAATGTTCATGTTCTTTAAATGGAATTATTACAGCAAAAACTCCTTTTTCAGAAAGTAATAAATCTGCAGCTTCAACTAAATCTTCAAAAGGTAATGCGTCTTCAAACCTAGCCAAATTGCGTAGCTCGTTTTCAGTTTTAAAATCATCAGTATAAAATGGTGGGTTTGATAGAATTAAATCATATTCGAAGTCAGGTTCTTCAACAAATTCATCTAAACCAGAATGAAAACAAAATAGTCGATCGCTCCAAGGAGAATTTTCGAAATTATCAACACATTGTTCGTAAGCCGATTCATCAATTTCAATGGCGTCAATTTGCTCGGCAACCGATCGTTGGGCCATCATTAACGATAAGATTCCTGTTCCAGCTCCAATATCTAAAACCGATTTTGGATTGTTTTCAACAGGACACCAAGCTCCGAGCAAAACAGCATCTGTACCAATTTTCATAGCACATTTATCTTGTTGAACGGTAAATTTTTTAAATTGAAACAAAATTATTTATTGATAAAGAATTTTTGGATTTTAGAATATCCTATGAATGACCGAAAACTGCAACTCAAAACTTTAAATTATAAATACATCTGAATCAAACCATCAGGTAAATCCATCAATACAATTTTATTTTCTCTGTCAATAGTTATCAAAAATTGATCAATCATTGGAATTAACATTTCTACATTTCCGTTTAAAACTTCAAACAATGGTTGCGCAGCTGTATCGTTCACAGAAACAATTTTTCCAAAAACGCCAAGTGTTTTATCCTCTATTTCAAAACCAATTACTTCGTGATAATAAAATTTGTTGCCTTCGAGTTTTGGCAACATTGAAAGTGGTAAATAAACTTCACTTCCGATTAAATATTCTGCTTCTTGTTCGTTTTTTACGTCTTCAAATTGTACTCGCAAAAAGTCATTTTTGTGAATTGAACTGTTTTCAATAAAATATGGAACCAAATTTTTGTTTAATTCAACAAAAATCGATTCCATATTTTGATATTCTTCAGGTTCGTCAGTATCTAAATAAATTAGAACCTCGCCTTTAAAACTAAATTTCTTAGCAATTTTGCCTAAATAGAAACATTCTTCTTTACGCATTATCGCTTTGGTATTACGCTTCTGGAGCTTCGTTGGCCTCTTCCGCAGCAGGAGTTTCTTCAACAACATCGGTAGCTGTTTCAACTACTTCTGTTACTTCTGCAGGTTCTTCTTCAACAACCTCTGCAGCTTTTAATGCTGCCGCTGCTGCAGCAACACGTTTATCGTTTGCTTCAACTTCAAGTTTCAATGCTTTAGCTTTTGCGTTTACTTGTGCTTTTGATAAGCCTTCTTTTTTGGCATCAACAGTAGCTGTTTTCGACTCTAACCAAGCAGTTAATTTTGCATTAGCTTGTTCTTGAGTTAAAGCACCTTTACGAACTCCACCATCTAAATGATGTTTTAACAATGCGCCTTTGTATGACAAAATAGCTCTTGCTGTATCAGTAGGTTGCGCACCATTGTGTAACCATTGTACAGCTTTATCAACATTCAAATCAATGATTGCTGGGTTAGCTGTTGGGTTGTAAGTTCCTAGTTTTTCTAAAAATTTACCATCTCTTTTTGAACGAGCATCAGCTGCTACGATCCAGTAAAAAGGCTTTTGCTTTTTACCGTGTCTTTGTAATCTAATTTTTACTGACATAATCTTTGTGATTAAATTGTGAGGTTCTCGACCTCGATTAATTAAGGGTGCAAAGATAGTTATTATTTTTATTTTACCTAATTTCAAAACTATTTATTTGAAAGAAATAATTTATAATTAATTGTTATTGTTTTATTAAAAAAAACTATTTTTGTAAATATAATTTATTTGACATGAAAAGAATACTTTTTTTAACACTTATTTCGTTTTTGTTACTTTCTTGTGCCGAAGACATACGTTTGAATAGCCCTGGTTTTCAAGCTAGTAAAAATAATAAACTTTGGGTTGGAGTTAACTTGAGTGCTACAAAATCGGCAACTGGTCAAGTTAATATAGTTGCTCAAGGCGATGATGGTACCGTAGATTTAAGAATTTCAAACTTTAATTTAGGAACTTATTATTTAGGTACAAATTCAAGTTCTAATTTTGCATCGTACAATACAACCGTAGGAGGGCTTTTGGTAAACTATACCACTTCTCCATTAATTGGGTCGGTCGCTACAATTGAATCGCCAATATTGTTCGCTGGAGATTCATACATTGCCTCAAACAGTGCAACAACAACTGGCGGAACAGGTTCTGGGTTGACCGTAAAAACAGAAGTTTCTTTGGGAACAGTTACTAACGTTAGTATTTTGTCGCCTGGAATAAATTACACACCAGGTGATATTATTACAATTGTTGGAGGAAATAATTTTGCACAATTTGTAGTTCAAAATGTTGAAGGCAGTAATGGCCAAATTACAATTACAGATAAGTCGAATGGTACAATAACTGGCTCCTTTAAATTTATTGCAAAAAGTGCAAATCCTGTTCCTAATGGGAGCGAATTTGTAAGCTTTCAAAGTGGCAATTTTTTTAAAATACCAGTTAAAAATTTATAAATATTTAAAAATTAAATAGTTAAAAATCATCTTTTTTTAAGAATTATTTTTTATTTTAAGTATTTTTTATTTTTACACAATTAAAATCATAATAATATGTTACCTTTGTAATCGAATTATTAAAAATAAATTATGAATATTTTTGTTGGAAGTCTTCCGTTCAGTATTGACGAAGCAGATTTAAGAGAGTCGTTTGAAGTATATGGTTCAGTAAGTACTGTAAAAATTATTACAGATAAGTTTACTGGTAGAAGTAAAGGTTTCGGTTTCGTTGAAATGGAAAGTGACGAAGAAGCTGAAAAAGCAATTGCAGAATTAAACGGAGCTACTGTTGACGGTAGAACTATTGTAGTAAACAAATCAGAACCAAAACCAGAAGGAGAACGTAAAAGTTTTAACAACAACCGTTCTGGCGGTGGAGGTTACAACGGTGGCGGAAACTCACGTGGAGGTCAAGGTGGAGGCTACAATGGTGGTGGAAACAGAGACAGCAACGGTGGCGGAAACAGAGGAAGATACTAGTTTCAAAAACTTATTATATCATAAACCATTCGAGAAGTCGAGTGGTTTTTTGTTTAAAACAACTTTGTTAATAACTAAAATTGACAAATCATTCGATAAAATGTACTTTTGGAATTGGTTTTTTATAGCGTTAAAAAATCCTAAATCCCTGAATCTTAAATTCCTAAATTCAAAATGTATTTAATCTTCGATACTGAAACAACTGGTTTACCAAAAAAATGGGCTGCGCCAATTTCTGATACTGACAACTGGCCACGTTGCGTTCAAATTGCTTGGCAACTTCACGATGAAATGGGTAATTTAATTGAGCATCAAGATTATCTAATTCAGCCCGACGGCTTCAACATTCCGTATGATGCAGAAAGAATCCACGGAATTTCAACTGAATTAGCACAACAAATAGGTGTATCGTTATTCGAAGTTTTAGAAAAATTCAATATTGCATTATCCAAATCGAAATATATTGTTGGTCAAAATTTAGGTTTCGATGTCAATATTATGGGTTGCGAATTTTACCGATTGGGAATTAATTCGCCAATGAGTTCAATGCCAATATTAGATACTTGTACGGAAGTAACAGCTAGTTTATTAAAACTACCAGGCGGAAAAGGAGGTCGATTTAAATTACCAACTTTAACCGAATTGCATCAATATTTATTTAATGCCCCGTTTTCTGAAGCGCATAACGCTACTGCAGATGTTGAAGCCACAACCCGTTGCTTTTTTGAACTGTTAAAAAAGCAAATTTTTCCAAAAGAAGAACTTGATGTTAATGATGATTATTATGAAAAATTCAACGAAAGTAATCCGCAAACAATTCAATTAATAGGTTTAAAACATATTAATTTAAAGCAAGCCTCGACAAAAATTAGGGAAGAATTAGTAAAACAAGAGCCTCAAAAAATTTCGAATAAAGAAAAAACGGAAAACAAAAAAGTCTTGGTAGATGCAAATTTTGTGCATCTTCACAATCATACACAATTTTCGGTTTTACAATCGACCATTTCAGTTAAAGATTTGGTGGAAGCAACCGCCAAAAACAATATGCCTGCGGTAGCCATTACCGATATTGGAAATATGATGGGAGCTTTTCATTTTGTTCGTGACATTTTATACCACAACAAATCGGCAGAAGCCAAAAATAAAACTTTAGAAGAGGCCGGCGAAGAGCCAACAGAAAACGTAATAAAACCAATTGTGGGTTGCGAATTTTATGTATGCGAAAACCACAAAGACAAAACTCGAAAAGACAATGGTTACCAAATTGTCTTTTTAGCAAAAAATAAAAAAGGCTACCATAATTTGGCCAAAATGTCATCGATTGCATATACCGAAGGATTTTATTATGTACCAAGAATCGACAAAGAAATTATCCAAAAATATAAAGAAGACATCATCGTTTTATCAGGAAGTTTGTATGGCGAAGTTCCTAATAAAATTTTAAATTTAGGTGAAATTCAAGCCGAGGAAGCCTTACTTTGGTGGAAAAATCAGTTTAACGACAATTTTTATATCGAATTAATGCGTCACAATCAAGAAGATGAAAACAGAGTCAACGAAACTTTGATTTCATTGGCTCGAAAAAATAACGTTAAACTTATTGCCACAAACAACACGTTTTACATCGACAAAGAAGATTCAAATGCACATGATATTTTGCTATGTGTTCAAGGTGGCGAAAAACAAGCAACACCAATTGGTCGAGGAAGAGGCTATCGTTTTGGATTACCCAATCAAGAATATTATTTTAAATCGAGTGATGCAATTAAGAAACTATTTTTTGATTTGCCCGAAGCCATAACCAACATTTCGGAAATTGTAGATAAAATTGAAATTTACGATTTGGCTCGCGAAGTTTTGCTGCCGAATTTCGAAATCCCAACCGAATTTTTAAGCGAAAATGATACAGTTGACGGAGGAAAACGAGGCGAAAATGCCTATTTAAAACATTTAACTTTTCAAGGAGCAAACCGAAGATACAAAGAAATAACATCCGAAATTAAAGAACGTATTGATTTTGAATTGCTTACGATATCCAATTCTGGCTATCCTGGCTATTTTTTAATTGTACAAGATTTTATTGCTGAAGCACGAAAAATGGATGTTTCCGTTGGCCCTGGCCGTGGCTCTGCGGCAGGTTCGGTAGTTGCATATTGTTTAGGAATTACCAATATTGATCCACTTTTGTATGGTTTACTTTTTGAGCGTTTTTTAAATCCAGATAGAGTATCGCTACCGGATATAGATATCGATTTTGACGACGAAGGAAGAAGTAAAGTTATGGATTATGTGATTCAAAAATATGGTTCAAAACAAGTGGCACAAATTATCACCTACGGAACAATGGCAACCAAATCGAGCATTCGCGATACTGCGCGAGTAAAAGATTTGCCTTTATTTGAAGCAGATAAAGTAGCAAAATTAATTCCGAGTTTAATGCCCTCAAAATGGAATCTAGCTCGATTTTTATCAGAAGAAGAAGGGTTAATAAAAAAAGCGCTTCGTCCGGAAGAATTTGAAAAAATTAAAGAGTTAATAGCACTATCGAAAGAAGATACACTTTGTGCCGAAACCATAAATCAAGCCAAGTTTTTAGAAGGAAACCTACGCAATACTGGTATTCACGCTTGTGGAGTAATCATTACACCTAGTGATATTACCAATTTCGTTCCTGTAGCGACAGCAAAAGATTCCGATTTATATGTTACTCAATTCGACAACTCGGTAGTTGAAAGTGCAGGTTTATTGAAAATGGATTTTTTGGGATTAAAAACCCTAACTTTAATTAAAGATACTGTAAAATTAGTAAAATACCGAACTGGCGAAACTATAAATCCCGATGAATTTCCGATTGACAATTTAAAAACCTATGAACTTTTTCAGCGAGGAGAAACCATCGGAATCTTTCAATATGAAAGCGCAGGAATGCAAAAATATATGCGTGAGTTAAAACCTACCGTATTTGATGATTTAATTGCGATGAATGCACTTTATCGACCAGGCCCAATTGCTTATATTCCTAGTTTTATAAAACGAAAAAATGGCGAAGAACCTATTGAATATGATTTAGAAGCTTGCGAAGATTTGTTAAAAGAAACCTACGGAATCACAGTTTATCAAGAACAAGTAATGTTGTTGTCGCAAAAATTGGCTAACTTTTCTAAAGGAGATGCCGATGTTTTACGAAAAGCAATGGGTAAAAAATTGAAAGATGTGTTGGCTAAAATGAAACCCAAATTCATTACTCAAGCAATGGAAAACGGTCATGCCGAAGACAAACTCGAAAAAATTTGGAAAGACTGGGAAGCCTTTGCAGAGTATGCCTTTAACAAATCACATTCCACTTGTTACGCTTGGGTTGCGTATCAAACTGCCTACCTAAAAGCAAATTATCCTGCGGAATATATGGCAGCAGTTTTAAGCAATAACATGAGTGATATCAAACAAGTTTCATTTTTTATGGAAGAATGCAAACGAATGGGATTGACGGTTTTAGGTCCCGATGTAAATGAGTCATTTTATAAATTTACAGTAAACGAAAATTATGCAGTTCGTTTTGGAATGGGGGCAGTAAAGGGAGTTGGAGCCAATGCCGTCGACACTATTGTTGAAAATAGGAAAGACGCAAAATACAAATCGATTTTCGACTTGGCTAAAAAAATTGATTTGCGTGCTGCCAATAAAAAAGCATTTGAAAGTTTGGCTTTTGCTGGCGGATTTGATTGTTTTGAAAACACACATCGAGCTCAATATTTTCATATTGAAGGTGAAGGAGTTACTTTTTTAGAAAAAGCAATTCGTTACGGAGCAAAATTTCAAGAAAATGAAAACTCATCACAAGTAAGTTTATTTGGTGATTCAAGCGAAATACAAATTGCCGAACCCGTTGTTCCCCCTTGTGAAGATTGGAGTACTATGGAAAAACTCGCAAAAGAAAAAGAAGTCGTAGGGATTTATATTTCTGGTCATCCACTTGATGATTACCGTTTTGCAATGCAGTTTTTTTGTAACAGTAAATTGGAAGCACTTAAAAACTTAAATGCTATAATCGGTAAAAGCATAACTATTGCTGGAATTGTTAGCAATGTTCAATATCGAACTGGAAAAAATGGAAAAGATTGGGCTATGTTTACTTTAGAAGGATTTGATGAAAGTCACGAATTTAGAATATTTAATGAAGAATATTTAAAATTTCGACATTTTTTGGTAAATAATCAATTTGTACATTTTAAAATTTCAGTAAAAGAAGGTTGGGTTAATCGAGAAACTGGTAAAAAATCGGATCCACAAATTAACTTTCAAGATGCAAAATTACTTGCTAATGTAATTTCTGTTTTTGCAAAAAAACTTATAATTCGACTAAATATTATGGATTTAAGTGCAAATTTAATACAGAAATTAAATACCATTTTTATAGAAAATCAAGGGACAAGTTTGGTCGATTTTGAAGTTATGGAAATGCAAAAAGTTTTAAAACCTGCAGAAACAAAACAAATATTTCAAGAGCCACAATTACTCGAAACCGAAATAGAATCTGATGAATTGGAAACCGAGATCGTTTTAAATGTAGATTCCGACGAAGCTATAGAATATGCCACAGTAATTGAAGATGTGATTGAAGAAACAAAAATTATAACCCATTTACCAATGTCGAGCCGCAAATTAAAAGTATCTATTTCAACCGAGTTATTGGAACAACTGGAAATGTTGCAAGTTAACTTTAAATTGAATTAAGTATTAATTAATTGATGACTCTTTTCCATCGCTTAATTATTTTACCTGTTTTTGCATTATATATTATTTTTAAATTTGCATTTTTAGCTAAAAATGTTCTAAGTGATTGAATTCAGCAAATAATAAAAAATAAAACATTTGTTTTTGTTACTTATGGTATATCAATGATTTTAAATGTTAATTAGTAGTAAAAGAAATTTTTTTTAGTTTTATTTTAGATTTTAAATTTTATATTTGCGTTAAATAATTTTTATTATGAAGATAAGTTGCGGTTATTTACTAGCTTTTTTATTAATTAGTACTTTAGGGACAGCTCAAATAAAATCTGGCGAAAAGTTGGTTTATGCAGGTACTTACAACATGAGTGGTTTGATGACGCAAATAGCTCAAGTAACTATGTCGACCAGCACTATGTCGACTTCAAAGAATTCCTATTTACATTTAAGTTGCGAACTAGCAACGTATGGAAAATGGGATAAATTTTTTAAAATACGTGACCTCTATGAATCTTATGTAAATGCATCAACCTTAATGCCAAGTCTTTACAAACGAAGTGTAGATGAAGGAGGTTGGATAAAAAAAGAAAAATATGTTATAAAAGGAAAGTTGGTAAATTGTACCTCGCAACGAAAAACCAATCCAGAAATAAATACCTCTTTTTCAATAGGTTCCGGCACTCAAGATGTAGTATCGATGCTTTATAAAGTTCGTACAGTTGACTTTAATAAAATGATCGTAGGACAAGTAAAATCATTTACAATAATTTTTGATGAAGTTCAAATACCTGTTTTTATAAAATTTATGGGTATTGAAACTGTCAACGCCGGAAATTTAGGAGAAAAAAAATGTTACAAAATTTCAATTGATGCCAAGACCAATGTGTTAAAAGGAAAAGATAAAAATTTAATTTGGTTAACAGCAGATGAAAATAAAGTACCTGCATTAATGAAATTTAGTATTCCCGTTGGAACTGGTCAATTAACTTTAACATCTGCCTCGGGCGTTTAATTATTATTTATGAGAAAATTATTTTTATTACTTGCATTTATTTTTATTATCCTTGGGTGCATATTTGTTTTTCTTCCTTTAGATACAATAGCGCTTGCGCCACTTGCTGTAGGATTTATTTTTGCATTACTGGCTTTTTTAAAATCTGATGAAAACCAAAAAAAGACGCTAAAATTTTTAGTGCTTGTCGGAATTGTGGCGTCAATTGCAATTATTGGCAAACATTTTTTAACTGACGACCAAGTTGTAATTGACCAACAATTTGAAAATACTAAAATTGAATCTGAAAAAGAAGCCCAAAAAACGTTAGAAGAAGATTTAAAATAAAATTATTGTAATCATTTTATTTACCACAAGTTATTAAAGTTATCGTCGCTTTATCGAAAATAGTACTGTTAAATTGTATATGTGAATAAAAATTGAGATTAAATTAGACACCATTTCATAATTAAATTAGTTTAAAGATAACTTCAATAAATACAATCATAATCAAAACTAATTTTAAAATGATTTAGATTGAAAATTAAATACATAACTTTGTATTATAATTCAAAACTTAAATATAAAAATATGGCATTAGTAATAACAGATGCTACTTTTGATGAAGTAGTATTACAATCAAAACAACCAGTAGTAGTAGATTTTTGGGCAGCTTGGTGTGGTCCTTGTCGAATGGTAGGCCCAGTAATTGACGAAGTAGCAGCCGAATATGAAGGCAAAGCAATAGTGGGTAAAGTTGACGTAGATGCAAATCAAGAATTCGCAGCAAAATATGGAGTTAGAAATATCCCAACCGTTTTAGTTTTTCAAAATGGTGAAGTTGTAGGTAGACAAGTTGGTGTGGCACCAAAAAAATCATATACCGATGCAATTGATGCTTTATTGGTATAATTTATTATCTAATAAATGTAAAAACCGTCTCGTTAAAATTTAACGAGACGGTTTTTTTATTTATTTAAGGTCTTTTTTATCCTAATGCAACTCTAACAAATCCAGTTACTATTAAATTAGCATCGACCGATTTAATGTAAGCAGCTACACTCATTGAGCTATCTTTAATATAATCTTGATTTACTAAAGTGTTGTCTTTAAAAAAACGCCCTAGTTTTCCTTTAGCGATATTTTCAATCATTGCTTCTGGTTTTCCTTCTTGACGTAATAAATCTTTTGCTATTTCAATTTCCTTTGCAATAACATCAGCATTAACTCCTTCTTCATTTAAAGCGATTGGGTTCATTGCTGCAGCTTGCATTGCTACGTTTTTAGCAGCTTCATCAGCGCCACTAACATTGGCAGATAATGCTACTAATGTTGCAATTTTACCAGAGTGAACATAGGATCCAACAAATGCACCTGAAAGTTTTTCAAACGAATTGATTTCTATTTTTTCACCGATAACTCCAGTTTGCTCAATTAATTTATCGGCTACAGTAATTCCGTTGTAATCGGCTGCTAAAAATGCCTCTCTTGTGTCAAACTTCATTGCCAAGTTAGCCAAATCATTAGCTAAAGCTACGAATGCCTCGTTTTTTCCAACGAAATCTGTTTCACAGTTTAAAGTAATTGCAACACCTTGAGTGTTATCAGCATTTACAACTGCTACTGCTGCACCTTCTGTATTTTCTCTGTCGGCTCTATTAGCGGCAACTTTTTGACCTTTTTTTCTAAGATTTTCAATTGCTAAATCAAAGTCTCCATCAGATTCTACTAATGCTTTTTTGCAGTCCATCATTCCTGCACCGGTTACGGTTCTTAATTTATTTACGTCTGCTGCTGTGATTGCTGCCATAACTTTTTTTTTTAAAGATTAAAAGATTGTAAAGATTGAAAGATTTTAAAGAATGTTTTTAATAATTAAATTATTAAATCTTTAAATCTTTCAATCCCACAATCTTTAAATTTATTTTATGTTTATTCTTCTGTTTTTGTTTCTACAACCTCAGCAACAATTTCTGGAGTTGCTTCAACAACTACTTCAACGACTGGTGCAGCTACTATTTCCTCAGTTGATACTTCGGCTGTATCATCACCTTCTTCTTTATCAGAAGTACGGTTAGCTAAGCCGTCTATAACGGCAGCAGTTACTAAAGAAAGAATTTTATCGATAGATTTAGAAGCATCATCATTAGCTGGTATAACATAATCTACCTCACGTGGGTCAGAGTTAGTATCAACCATTGCGAAAACTGGAATGTTTAATTTTTGTGCTTCTTTTACTGCGATGTGTTCTGCTTTAATATCTACCACGAACAAAGCGGCAGGAATACGAGACATATCAGAAATAGAACCTAGGTTTTTTTCCAATTTTGCTCGTAAACGGTCAACTTGTAAACGCTCTTTTTTAGAAAGCGTCATGAATGTTCCATCTTTTTTCATTTTATCAATAGTAGCCATTTTTTTTACAGCTTTTCTAATTGTGATGAAGTTGGTTAACATTCCGCCTGGCCATCTTTCAGTAATGTAAGGCATATTACAAGCTGCAGCTTTTTCTGCAACAATGTCTTTAGCTTGTTTTTTGGTAGCTACAAATAATATTTTTCTACCTGATGCTGCAATTTTTCTCATAGCTTCAGAAGCTTCTTCGATTTTTGCAGCGGTTTTATATAGGTTAATGATGTGAATACCATTACGTTCCATATAAATGTAAGGAGCCATGTTTGGGTCCCATTTGCGAGTCATGTGTCCAAAGTGAACACCTGCTTCTAATAATTCTTTAACGTCAATTTTGTTTGCCATTGTGTAATAGTTTACGTTCCGAAATTAGCAATGTTCCGTCGGCTTTAAGCATAGTGCTTTAGGCATTAGGTTTCATTTAGATGCTAAACTAACCTCTTAATTAATGTAAGAGATATCGACAACTTGGTTTAAATTTAATTTTAATTTGTAAAAAATAAATAATCTGAAAAATATTAACGTTTAGAGAATTGGAATCTCTTTCTCGCTTTTTTCTGACCAAATTTCTTACGTTCTACCATTCTTGGATCTCTTGTAAGTAATCCTTCTGGTTTCAAGATAGCGCGGTTTCCTTCGCCAACTTCACACATTACGCGGGCTAGTGCCATACGTACTGCTTCAGCTTGACCGGTTGAACCACCACCATAAACATTAACTTTTACATCGTAGTTCCCTACGTTCTCGGTCATTGTCATTGGTTGCATAACTTTGTACTGCAATGTTGCAGTTGGGAAATACGTAGCAAATGGCTTTTTGTTAACAATAATAGTTCCTGTTCCTTCTTGAACATAGACTCTTGCAACTGCACATTTACGTCTTCCAATTTTGTGAATAACTGCCATTATTTTAAATCGTTTAGGTTAACAGTTTTTGGTTGTTGAGCGCCTTGTTTGTGCTCTGAACCAACATTTACATTCAAATTACGGAATAATTCGGCACCTAATTTATTTTTAGGTAACATTCCTTTTACTGCTTTTTCAACTAATAAAGCAGGGTTTTTTTGCTGCATTACTTTTGCCGTTAAGCTTCTTTGTCCACCTGGATAACCTGTATGACGAATATACGTTTTCTCGTCAAGTTTGTTTCCAGTAAGGTTAATTTTCTCGGCATTGATAACAATTACGTTATCTCCGCAATCTACGTGTGGTGTATAACTTGGTTTGTATTTACCTCTCAAAATCATGGCGACTTTTGAAGCAAATCTACCTAAGTTATGACCTTCAGCATCAACAACAACCCATTCTTTAACAACGGTTGCCTTGTTGGCTGAAACTGTTTTGTAACTTACTGCGTTCACAATTATTTATTTTAATTAAACATTCCATTCCCAATTAAGGGAGTGCAAAAGTACACTAAATTCTCAAATAATCAAATACCAAATACCATTTATTTTATATATTTTTGTGAATCAAATATTTATGGTAATTTGTTATTCCTAAAATTTGGTTTTATTTGAAGTTAAAAAAAGTAATGAAAAAACATTTTTAGTAATCAAATTCATTAAAAAATCAACTTCGTAGATAAAAAATTGGATTCCTCATCGGTGACGATTTTATTGATAATTACTTTATTTTCTTTGTTTTCCTTAGTGGCAACAACGGTTCTAATCGAAAAAGAACGTAGTGCATCGTAAACTGAAAGTGTTCCTTCGGCAGAATCTTTTCGCCCTGTGAACGGAAATGTATCTGGTCCACGTTGGCATTGAACATTAATATTGACTCTTGATACTTGATTTACTAGTCCGTCGATTAAATGGGAAACTTGTTTGGTATCTGTTCCAAAAATACTTACTTGTTGTCCATAATTGGAAGTAATCATATAGTTAATAGGTTCTTGCAAATCGGAGAAGGAAACTACAGGCACAATAGGTCCAAATTGTTCTTCACGATACAATTTCATTCCCTCTTTAACAGGATAAACTACGGCTGGGAAAAAAAGTGTTCCGTTTTGATTTGCGCCATTTTGATTCATAATTACACCGCCTTTAGCTACCGCATCTGTTATACAATCGTTTAAGTAGTTGAATTTATCTTTTTCGGGTAAAGGGGTAATTTGAACATTTTGATCCCAAGGCATTCCTATTTTTAATGCATCTACTTTTTCACAGAATTTTTTTAAAAATTCATCTTTTATATTTTCGTGTACAAATAATATTTTCAAAGCAGTGCATCGTTGCCCATTGAATGATAAACTTCCTAAAACACATTCTTCAATTGCATTTTCTAAATTGGCATTTTCTAAAATAATAGCAGGATTTTTGGCATCCAATCCTAAAATGGCTCTTAATCGATTTACTTTTGGGTGTGCTTTTTTAATGTCCGATGCTACTTTACTTGAGCCGATTAAAGTTAAAACATTAATTTTTCCGGTATTCATTAATGGCTCTATTATTTCACTTCCTTTTCCGTAAAGATAATTTACAATACCAACTGGAAAACTTTTCTGTATTGCTTTTGACAAACAATAATGCAATAAACAACCGTGTTTTGGAGGTTTAAATAGAATTACGTTTCCCATAATTAAGGCAGGAATTAATAGTGTATACGTTTCATTTAAAGGATAGTTATAGGGCCCAATACAAAGTGTTACTCCTAATGGTGATCTTCGAACTTGACCAATAACACCTTCTTCAATTGTGAAAGTTGCCGATTTTCGTTCTAATTTTTTTAACGATTCAATGGTGTCATAAATGTATTTTATGGTTCTGTCAAATTCCTTTTCCGAATCTTTTTCCGATTTTCCGATTTCCCACATTAATAAATTTACAACCTCGGCTCTCAATTTAAGCATTTCACCAACAAATTGTTCAACATGATAAATTCGTTTTTCAACGGATAGCATTGGCCATTCACCAAAACCATTATTATAAGCTTTTTCGGCACTTTCTAAACATTCAAAAGCCTCGGGCAAACTTGTTTTTGGAATTTTACCAATCAAAATTGATTCTAATTTACCATCGGTTGTAGGTTTGCATATTGCCGATCGAATTTCATTGAATGGTTCTTTCCAAGTTTTAAATTGTCCGTTAACCAAATATTCTTGTTGGTTTATAAATGGAATTTCTTTGAAATTGACACTTGAAAAGGCATCAAACAATTGATTTTTTGTAATTTGATTTTGCATTGAATAGTTGGTGTAATAAATAAATTTAAAATTACAGTTTAAAAAATGAAAACAAGTTATACAATTCATAATTTTTATTTATTTTTGAAACTATGAATATTGAACAACTTTACGAGTTTTGCTTAAATAAAAAAGGTGTTACCGAACATTTTCCGTTTGATGAAGACACTTTGGTATTTAAAGTTGGTGGAAAAATGTTTGCATTATCTTCAATATCAAGTTGGGAAAAAGGAAATCCAAGTATTAACTTAAAATGTAATCCTGAAAAATCCGAAGAACTTAGAGCTAATTTTGAAGCCATAAATCCTGGTTTTCATATGAGCAAAGTACATTGGAATACCGTAAATTTTAATGATGATGCATCTGATAAAATGATATTGGAATTAATTTCCGATTCCTACGACTTGGTTTTTAAAAGTTTATCAAAAAAAATTCAATCCGAAATTATTTTAATTACCAATTAGGCATTACTTTTGATGCATCAATATTTAAAATAATTAACAAATACTGAATCAAATTCAGCACAAAGTTTAGAATAAAATGATAGACAATTTAAAAAAAATATTAAACGAAGACCAAGACCCAAAAGCAATTGAAAAAATTACTTCAAAATTGCAAAATCTTTTAATGTCGAATGAAGATATTGGTTATATTGCAGTACAAAAAAAACCAGCTGTAACTATTTTACCCGAAAGTATTGTAGTTACCAATAAAAGAATCATTATTTGCCGACCAAAAAATTTAGGTTTGAGTATGGAATTTATTGATTACGACTGGAATGATATTGAGGGAAGTTTTGTGAAAGAAGGCATTTTAGGGTCGGATTTTACTTTTTCGACTAAAAGTGATATTTCGATAACGATTGATTATTTACCTAAAAATCAAGCTCGAAAATTATATACTTTTACCAAAGAGCAAATTGATTTGATAAAAAATCCTGTAATTGTTTCTAATGTTGATTTCGCTCCTGCTCCTACAATTGAAGCTGCTCCAATAGGGCAAGTTCAAGATGAAATTGAAGAAACACCTACCGAAGAAGTAACAGATTTTGCCGAAATAATGCCAGCGGTTCAACCAAGTTATCAAACTTACGAAGAGCCAAAAGTGATTGAAAATGACGTTAAAAAAGACAATTCATTAAGTAATTTATCACAAGAAGAATTATTTGATAAATTACAAAATTATAAAAAATTACTCGACAACGGATTGATTCTTCAAGGTGAATATGACAATTACAAAAAAGAGATTTTAGGATTTATGTAAATCTAACTATTTGATAACATACTAATTGTTTTAGTTTTATCTTATCAAAATAAAATTTTAAAGCGAAAGCCAAAAAGTGTTTACCTTTTTGGACTTTCGCCTTTTATTTTTAACTTTAAAAAATCTTAAAAAGACTTTTTTTGCTTTTTTACAAAATCATCGGATTGCAATTTTAACAATTCAAAAGCTCCTTTTCGTTTGTATTCGTACAAATCTTTGTCTATTTTTATATCGGCATAAACCTTGTCATAAATTTCGGCATCGGTTTGTTTTTGTAAGTTACTTTGATAACGATTTTGGTCAATTACGTTTTTTATTGCCATTTCTTCGTCTTCTTGTTTAAAATCATATTCTCCTTTTAGCGACAATAATTTGGCAATAATAGGCGAAGTTTCAATTGCCAAAAATAACAACATTATAAACAATGATGGCAATAAAGGTAATTTGTTCAAAGCATTAATTCGAGCCATTAAACCGCCAAAACTGTCGATTATGGGTTGCGTTTCGATTACTTTTTTATCTAAATCGGCTTGAAGAGTAAGGGCTTTTTTATCTAAAATTGCAATTTTTGCCTCGTTTTTATTTTTTAACGAATCCAATTGAATTAAAATAGCATCGTGTTTCATTCGTTTTTCTTTATAGACTGGTCCTTTACCCAGTTTTTTGGTTCCTGCGGTTCCTTCGGCTTCCGTAATGTAGGTTG
>JAYUFJ010000091.1:0-6362 GCA_043738775.1 Flavobacterium sp.
AACTAACATTTTTAAACTTACTTTTTAACTGCTCAATATGCTCACGTCCTCGGTTAACTTGATTTTCCGACTGATGAATAGGCATTTCGATACATAAAACATCAAAACCTGTCTGTGCGCAAAGTGTTGAAGTTACTGCCGAATCAACTCCGCCAGAAATTCCAATTACAAAACCTTTCATTTCATTAGTTTGAGCATAATCTTTAAGCCAATTTACAATATGTAAATTTACTTTTTCAACGTTAATGGTACTTTTTTTGTTCATCGTACTTTAAGTTTAAATTTCGTAATGTATATTTGCAAAAATAATAATTTTTTTAAAGTTATTTTTAGATTTTTATCCCAAAAAATTATGAAAAAAGAGTTTGTTATAAATATTTCAATTATATTTTTATTTGTAATTACATTAATTTCGTGTAATAATAAATCAAAAATAGATAAAGCGGTCGAAGAAATGCCTTTGCAAATGAAAGTTGAACGTTTTGACGAAGCTTTTTTTAAAGCTACACCAGAAACTTTACCTAAATTAAAGTTGCAATATCCTTTTTTCTTTCCTGTTGGTGTTGATGATAAAGTATGGCTCGATAAAATTCAAGATAAACAATGGAAAGAGTTAGCAGCTGAAGTGGATAAAAAGTATAAAAATTTTGAACCCGAAAAATTAGAGATAGAAAATCTTTTTAAGCATATTAAATTTTATTTTCCTACGATAATTACTCCAAAAATTTACACTATTATTGGTGAAATGGATATGAATTCGAAGGCTATTTATGCCAACGATAAATTAATTATTTCTTTAGAACTGTATTTGGGTAAAGAACATCGTTTTTATCAAGAATTTCCAGCATACATTAAACAAAATTTTGAAATACGGCAAATTTTACCCGACATTACTACAAGTTTTGCCGAAGGTGTTGTTGTGCAACCAAATGATAAAACCTTGCTTTCGCAAATGATATATTATGGAAAGCAATTGTATTTAAAAGATGTTTTACTACCAGATTATACCGATGCTGAACGTATTGGTTATACTACGGAACAAATTTCTTGGAGTCAATCAAATGAAAGCTATATTTGGGAATATTTTATTGAAAAACAGCTTTTGTACAACGTTGATTCCCATTTATCAAATCAGTTTATAAATTTAGCACCGTTTTCAAAATTTTATCTTGAAATTGATAATGAATCTCCTGGTAGAATAGGGCAGTGGATAGGTTGGCAAATAGTTCGTTCATTTATGCAAAATAATTCAGACGTAAGTGTGCAACAATTAGTTAAATTAAATGCCAAACAAATTTTTGAAAAATCAAAATACAAACCAAAAAAAAATGAGCAATAATTTTAAATCAGACATAAATTTTGTAATTGAACTAGACGAAAATCGGGTTCCCGAAAAAATAAATTGGACCGCAACCGATGGTGGCGTAAGCAATCAAGAAGCCAAATCAATTTTAGTATCGGTTTGGGATAGTAAGTTAAAAGAAACCCTTCGTATTGATTTATGGACTAAAGACATGCCAGTTGATGAAATGAAAATTTTCTTTCATCAAACGTTGTTAGCTATGTCTGATACTTATTTGCGAGCGACACAAGATCAAAAAATGACCGATACAATGAAAGATTTTTGTGATTATTTTGCCGAAAAATTAGAGCTAAAGCCCAATTAAATTTTATTAAAACTGATTCAAATCTTTAAAAACATCTTCATTCACACTGTCAATAAAGTTTAAAAGTTCGTCTTTACCAGTAGCTTCTGTTGCCGATGTAACGAAATGTTGTGGCATTTCGGACCAGTTGTTGGCAAATAATTGTTTTTGGTAGGCCGCTATGCTAGCAGCAATTTTTCCTTTGCTAATTTTGTCGGCTTTAGTAAAAACTATGCAAAACGGAACTTCGGTTTCGCCTAAATAAGTAATAAATTCCAAATCTATTTTTTGAGCTTCCAATCGAATGTCAATTAATACAAAAGCACAAACCAATTGTTCACGGGTTTCAAAATAATCGGTAATAAATTCTTGAAAAACTTCTTTTGTTTTTTTTGAAACTCTAGCATAACCATAACCTGGTAAATCGACCAAAAACCAATTTAGATTAATTTTAAAGTGATTAATTAGTTGCGTTTTACCTGGTCTTCCCGAAGTTTTAGCTAAGTTTTTATGATTCGTTAACATATTAATCAACGACGATTTACCTACATTCGAGCGACCAATAAATGCGTACTCTGGTAAACGCTCACTGGGGCATTTAGTTACATCAGAATTACTAATTACGAATTCGGCGGTATTAATTTTCATTTTAAAACTCTTTTTATTTAAATAGTAAGTACTTTATAAAGTTGAATAGCAATTATTTAGGCTATTACTTTTTAATAATACTATAATTCTACTTTTTTTAACCAGTTTTCAACCAAAATATTAAATTCGTTTGGGTGCTCCATCATGGCTGCATGCCCACATTTATCAATCCAATAAAGGCTTGAATTGGGCAATAAACTATGAAATTCTTCGGCAACATTTGGGGGTGTAACTTTATCGTCTTTACCCCAAATTAAACAAGTTTTAACGTGCATTTTTGGTAAATCTTTTGCCATATTATGTCGAATAGCACTTTTGGCAATCGTTAAAGTTTTAATCACTTTAATCCTATCATTTACCAAGGCAAAAACCTCGTCAATCATCTCTTTTGTAGCCGTTTTTGGATCGTAAAAAACACCTTCGGTTTTATTTTTTATATATTCGTAATCACCACGTTTCGGGTAACTATCGCCCATCGCACTTTCGTACAAGCCCGAACTTCCAGTTAAAATTAACCCAGCCACTTTTTCGGGATACATTTTTGTATGATGCAACCCAATATGTCCGCCAAGCGAATTTCCCATTAAAATAACTCGTTCAAATTTTTTAAAAACGATAAAATCTTTAACAAACCTAGAAAATGCCTTAACATTTGTTTTAAGCAAACTTTGGGTGTATAATGGTAGCATCGGAATTACAATTTTGTATCCTCGAGTTGAAAAATAATCTGCAACGCAATCAAAATTACTCAATCCGCCCATTAAACCGTGTAAAACTACGATTGGTGTTCCTTCACCAACTTCCAAATAACTAAATTTTCCCTCGTGTTTTAAATTATGATCCATATTTAAATGCTAAACTTTCAATTTTTACAAAAATACTATTTAATCCCTAAAACCCTATTAATTAATTGTTTTTTTAAAATTATAAAATATTTTAATCTTATCGACTTCATTATCAAGAAATCAACAAAACAAAACAATTGTTAATTAATATAAAACTTAATAAAACCAATCGTTTTCAAATAAAATAGTTCAAAAGTGGTAAAACTTATTAACAAAGTGGATTAAAGTGGATTAAAGTGGTAAAATATTTTATATTTTTGCTTTATTAATAATTAAAAAATTCCTTTTTGAACGCAATCATTGGAACATACGAGTGCAAAGTGGATATCAAAGGAAGGCTATTATTGCCTTCGCCTTTGAAGAAACAACTTGCAGCATCGTTACAAGAGGGATTTGTTTTAAAACGTTCCGTTTTTCAGCCCTGTTTGGAGTTGTATCCAATGAGTGAATGGAATTTGATTATGGAAAAAATAAATAAACTCAACAAGTTCGTTAAAAAGAACAATGATTTTATTCGTCGTTTTACAGCTGGAGTAAAAGTTGTTGAAATTGATTCATTCGGACGATTATTGATTCCGAAAGATTTAACAAGTTATGCCAAAATTTCTAAGGATTTAGTGCTTTCGTCGGCAGTAAACATTGTAGAAATTTGGGATAAAGTTTTATATGAAAAAGCTATCGACGACTCCGTTTTAGATTTTGCCGATTTAGCCGAAGAAGTAATGGGAAACCAAAATGAAAACGAAAATGGACTATCATAACCCTGTTTTATTAGCCGAAACTGTTGCTGGTTTAAACATTAATTCAGACGGAATTTATGTTGATGTTACTTTTGGCGGCGGCGGACACTCAAGAGAAATAATAAAACATTTAGGGCCAAACGGCAAATTGTTTGGGTTTGACCAAGATACAGATGCTTTAAAAAACAAAATTGAAGACGAACGATTTGTTTTAATTAACGAAAATTTTAGGTTTATAAAACGTTTTTTACGATTTCATAATATAAAACAGGTCGATGGAATTTTAGCCGATTTGGGTGTTTCATCGCATCAATTTGATGTTCCCGAGCGCGGTTTTTCAACTCGTTTTGATGCCGATTTGGATATGCGAATGAATCAAAAAGACGAATTAAATGCCTACAAAGTGGTTAACGAATACGATGAAATAAATTTAAAACGCGTTTTTTTAGATTATGGAGAATTGAAAAATGCTCCGGCAATAGCAAGAACAATTATTGAAGCGCGAGACGAAAAAGAAATTAAAACCACCGACGATTTAAAATTTGTTTTGAGCCGATTTTTGCCAGCACACATTAGCAATAAAATTTTGGCTCAAATGTACCAAGCCATCCGAATTGAAGTAAATCAAGAAATGGATGTTTTGAAAGAATTTTTAGAACAATCGTTAGAAATTTTAAAACCTAATGGACGATTAAGTGTGATTTCTTATCATTCCTTAGAAGACAGATTGGTTAAGCGGTTTTTTAAAAACGGACTTTTTGAAGGCGAACCCGAACGTGATTTTTTTGGAAACTTTTCGGTTCCTTTTAAAATTATAGAAAAACTAATAATTCCGACTAATGATGAAATTAAAATGAATAATCGGGCTCGAAGTGCTAAATTAAGAGTGGCAGAGAAGAAATAAATTTTAAAATTATGAAAGGAGGAGTTTTTAACCTTTTAAAAGCACGGTTTTTAATAAACGAAGGATCAACCAAAAACTGGATGTTCATTCTATATATTATTTTTTTAGCGATTTTATTAATTGCAAACACCAATCGATACGAACAAAAAGTGTTTAAAATTGCCGATTTAACAACCGAAGTCAAAGAATTGCGTTCAAAATTTGTTGATAAACGCTCGATACTAATGAAATTAAAAATGGAATCAACGGTATCTGAAAAAATGATTGAAAGAAATATTTTTCCAGCAGCAGTTCCGCCACAAAAAATAAAAGTAAACAAACCAAAAGATACTAGTTTTTTAAAAAAAATATGGCATTAGAAAGTAAAAATAGTTTTGTCCGAATTTATGTTGTTGCTTTTGTTATTTTTTTAATAGCAATTGCAATTACTATAAAACTCACTAACATTCAGTGGGTTGAGGGTAGCTATTATCGAAATTTAGCCAAAGAAAGAACAGTTAAAAACTTTATAATCCCAGCAAACAAAGGAAACATTTATTCGGCCGATGGTAGTTTACTTGCCACATCAATTCCAAATTTCAACATACGTTTTGATGCTGTATCTCCTAAAGATACTGATTTTAATAAATACATACAACCTTTATCCGATTCACTTTCGATTTTGTTAAACAAACCAAGTAGCACCATACAATCGGAATTGAGAAAAGCGCGAACTACAAAAAACAGATACTATTTAGTAGCGAGCGACTTGAATTTTACTGATTACGACAAAATAAAATCGTTCCCTTTATTCAATAAAGGCGCATATAAAGGAGGAATAATTATTGAACAAGAAACGGTAAGGGAACATCCGATAGGACAAATTGCCGAGAGAACAATTGGTTACGAGCGGGTTGATGAAAGTGGCGAATTATTAAAAGTTGGAATTGAAGGAGCTTTCGGGAAATATTTGAAAGGAAAAGACGGCAAAGTTTTAAAACAAAAAATTGCTAAAGGACAATGGAAACCTATTCGCGATATAAACGAAATTGAACCACAAGATGGATATGATGTAGTATCAACAATTGACGTTTACATTCAAGATATTGCTCATCACGCTTTGTTGAAACAACTCGAAGAGTTTGGAGCAGAACACGGTTGCGTGGTAGTAATGGAAACAAAAACTGGAAAAATAAAAGCCATTTCAAATTTGGGTCGCGATGAAGAATCGGGAAATTATTATGAAACCATAAACTATGCGATTGGAGAATCACACGAACCTGGATCAACTTTTAAATTGGTTGATATGATTGCTTTACTAGACGATAATAAAATAGATACTGCTGCAGTTTTTAACACTTTTGGTGGCGAAATAACCATTCGAGGTCAAAAAGTAAGAGATTCTCATACAGGAGGTTACGGAAAAATTTCACTAGCACGAGGTTTTGAACTTTCGTCGAATACGGTTTTGGTTCAAGCTGTTTACAATAATTATAAAGCAAATCCAAAACAATTTACAGATAGAATTGACAATATGGGATTAAACAATCCGCTTCATTTACCTTTTCAGGGTGAAGGCATTCCGTCGATTCCACATCCG
>JAYUFJ010000092.1:0-2271 GCA_043738775.1 Flavobacterium sp.
CTTTGCTTTTACTGTAATTTGAAAATTGTTTCCAGCAACTGGCGCAATAGTTACTGCTAAATTTGTAGGTGCTAAAAAAGATACAGTAAGTGTTTGTGTAATTTCGGAGCGTTTACCATCAAGAGTTGTACCAATAATTTTAACTGGATAAACACCTTCTGTATAGGTATGTAACGCCGAACTGCCGGGGCTTACTAAAGTTGGGGCAACTGTTCCATCACCAAAATAAACTTGAAAACTGGTAACACCTTCTCCTGTTGGAGAAATTGTAACCTTTCCCGAATTATCTTGCTTGATTGTCATTAAGGCTCCAATATTCGTGGGTTTACTTGTGTTAGTAACATCTACGACAGAATTTTCTCTTGTACATCCAAAGAATATAACAATAATTAAAAATGCTACTGTGAATTTAATATTTTTCATATCTTTCATTTTTTAATAACCAGGATTTTGTTGCCAATTGCCATTAGAAAACTGAATTTCTTCGGCTGGAATTGGAAATAATTCGTTTTTACCTGCTGTAAAACCACTTATAACTGATGTTTTATTCGTGCGAACTAAGTCAAAAAAACGATGCCCTTCACCTAAAAGCTCAACCCTTCTTTCAGCTAAAATAAAATCGGTTAATGCAGCACCACTTGCTGTAATGTTATGATTATTATCGCCAAATGCACGTTGACGCACTTGATTTAGATACAATCGTGCATTTACATCAGCTCCAATTTTACTATTTGCTTCGGCTGCCATTAACAAAACATCAGCATACCGAATAGATCGGTAATTATTTGGGTTTGTTAAATGTAAATCGCCTTGAGCGGCTCCACTTCGAGTTCTTGGAATGTATTTTCGGTTAAAATAACCTGTATTTCTATAGCCAGTTCCGTAAGTTGCATTATTTGATGTTGCCCAAGTTTGTATATTTAATATAGCTACATCTTTTCGGTTATCACCTACTTCAAATGCATCAACTGCGTTTTGGGTAGGCACATTAAAACTAAAACCATCAGAGAAAAAAGGACCTGTATAGTTTCTAACACCGTTAAAACCCACGGCGACATTGCCTTGGCTACATTGCAAACAATCAAATCCAGCTCCTTGAATATCGGTATATTGAATTTCAAAAACCGACTCGGAATTGTTTTCACCTGCAGCTTCAAAAATAGTATTGTAATTGGCAACAAGAGAATAGGTAGCCGAATTGATAACATTTTGTAAAGTCGTTGCTGCACTCGCATATTTATTTTGATACAAATATACTTTACCAAGTAAGGCTTGAGCCGCTCCTTTTGTTGCTCTTCCTGCTTGTGGGGCAATGACACTTAGGTTTGCTACTGCATAATTCAAATCGGATTCAATTGAAGCGTAGGATTGCGAAATGCTTGATCTTGGAATCGTTTTTTCATCGCCGAGTAAAAACCGCTTGTCACCTTTTAATGGAATGCCTCCAAACCATTTAACTAATTCGAATTGATAGTAGGCTCTTAAAAAACGCGCCTCTGCAATTATCTGGTTTTTACCATCAAAATCAATTTTATCTTTATATTCTATAATATAACTGGCTCTATAAACTCCGGCAAACATCCAATCCCAAATATTTTTTAAGTTTCCGTTATTTGCAGTTTGTATCATATCATCAATTTGCTGAATGCCAACTACATCGTTGGCACTTTCGCCACCAGATAATGTGTTGTCTGATGCTATTTCGCCAACCAAAACGTTCATAAACGAAGCTTGAAGCAATTGATATGCGCCTGTTAAAGCGTTATTATAATCGTCTTTTGAGTTAAAATAATTTTCTGAATCTATAGAATAAACTGGCTTTCTATCAATAAAATTATCCGAGCAAGAACTTGAAGTTACTATTATAAAACCAAATAAAAGTATGGTTTTTACTATTTTATTTTTCATTTTCATTTTCATTTATTTAAAAATTAACATTTAAACCTAGTGTGAAAATTTTTGGAGTTGGATAAAATCCGTTATCTATTCCTCCTCCAATCGGATTTCCATTTGTTGCCGTAGGGTCAAAACCACGGTATTTAGTAAAAGTGTATAAATTGCTAACACTTCCGTACAATCTTAATTTACTAAGCCCAATTTTTTCAGATATTTTTTGTTTTAGTGTATAACCTAATTGAATATTTTGAATGCGAAAAAATGATGCATCCTCAACAAAATAATCAGAAAAAACATTATTATTTGTTGGTCCAGTTGTAACTCGTGGTACAGTATTACTAGTTCCTTCTCCAGTCCATCGGTCTAAAACGTAAT
>JAYUFJ010000093.1:0-2266 GCA_043738775.1 Flavobacterium sp.
CAAAACTCTCAAGTAAAAAATTTAAAACTTCGGGATTTTTATTCACAAATGGTTTAAATGAAGAAATTGGAATTGCATAAATAATTGATTCTTCACGTGATTTTGCAGTCATTTGGTAATTATTTTTTGCAAAAAAAGGTCTTAAACCAAAAATATCACCTGTGTAACATTTATTTAAAAGTGTTTCTTCAGCATCAGATATTACTGTTAAACTAATTGCTCCGCTGGCAACTAAATAAAAATAATCGTGTAAAACATCATTAATTTCGAATAAAGTTTTGTTTTTTTCTAAATTTATTATTTGAATAGTATTTGCAATTTCCAACAATTCATCATTAAGTAAGTTGGAAAAAGGCTGATAATCTTTTAAAAAATCTACAATATGATATGCAAAAGAGTTTTTCATTGAGTTTAACTAAAATTATTTATTGCAAAAATAGTAAAGAAATGTATTATAGAGTTATTGATTTGAATTTAAAATTTTGAAAATATTTAGGTAATAGTAAGTGAAGTGAAGTCAATTTATGACTTTAATTTTCAAATTGGGTTGGTTGAATTTTATAAATGTTTATTTTACTGAAAATCAAGGAAGTTTATTATTTCTATTTTACATAATGTAAATTATAATTCAAAATATATAAATTACTCAATATTTAAATTTAATTATAATCGATTTATTCATCGTCTGGTTCGTTCATTATTTTAATTCGATTTTGTTTACCAATTTCTAAAGTAAGTTTAATTAAATAGTCCTCAATCAACCAAGTACGGTAATTTTTAGTTACGTTTCCTAAACAAGTACAATATTGTCGTACTCTAAAATCAATATCATCATTCAATTCTTTTGCCAATGTTCGAGCTTCTTTTAAATCATCAGTATTTTCAACACACATTAGTGCATGTTGTACTATTGATTTTTCAATAATTGTTTTTGCTTTAATATTGTTTTTGACAGTAAATTTAAATTCTTCTTGAATATCCATAGTAATGTCGGTCGATTTTGAGAATTTTTGACGCAATTCAAGTGACATTACATATTTAAAATTATTTTCAATTTCGGCATCTTCGCGCAAGCTTTCTAAATAATATTCGGGCGATTTAAAAATATGCTGCCAATCAACTGCATTGTTCCATAAACCAAATCGTAATGCATTATTCCCCAAATCAATAACCGAAAACGAATCCTTATTTGGCAATCTTCTAGAACCACGACCAATCATTTGAAAATAAAGTGTTAACGACTTTGTTGCCCTATTTAATATAATTGTCTCTACTGTGGGTTCATCAAAACCAGTTGTTAAAATTCCTACCGATGTTAAAATAGCATCGGGAGTTTTTTTAAACCATTGCAAAATTTCTTTTCTATCTTCGGCAGATGTTGTGTTATCTAGATGTTGAATATTGTATTTTGCGTGTTTAAAACTTTCATAAACGTGGAGAGAAGTATTAATTCCGTTATTAAAAATTAATGTTTTTTTACCCAACGATTTTTCGGTGTAGGAATGTAATAATTTTTCTTGCATTACCATATTACTATATAAATCGTCGGATGACTTTACAGTATAATCGCCGTTTATACCTACTTTTAATGATGTTAAACCAACATCATAACTATAGGTTACTGCTTCTGCTAAAAACTTTTTATCAATTAAATTTTGAATTGTATCACCCACAATTAACTCACTGTAATTTTCGTACATAGGTAATTTTACATTTGAACTCAATGGTGTTGCGGTTACACCTAAAATAAAAGCATTGGTAAATTGAGTAAATAATTTACGAAACGAGTTAAAATGTGCTTCGTCTATAATTACTAATCCTATATTATCAATTTCTAGTTTTTCGTCATTTAAACGATTTTTCAAGGTTTCAACCATTGCTACAAAACATTGATACTCGTCTTGATCGGGTAATTCCTTAATTGAGCTATTTATAATTTTGTTTTTAACTTCAAAACTTTTAAGCATTTTTGAGGTTTGCTTACATAATTCAATTCTATGGGTTAAAACAACTACTTTTTTATCGTATTGTTCTAAATATCTTCGTGTAATTTCAGAAAAAATTACGGTTTTACCACCGCCAGTTGGCAGTTGATATAACAAATGATAGTTTGGAGGTGCGTTGTGCAAACGTTCAAAAATTTTATCAATATCGTTTATTTGATAGTCATAAAGTTCTTTTTTTTCGTCAATTAAAACCGTTAAATCGTTTTCAAACATAGCAAATTATAGCATTTATTGTAGCAATTTTGCAAAAGTACGTTTAA
>JAYUFJ010000094.1:0-2261 GCA_043738775.1 Flavobacterium sp.
AGGTGGTTCAACCCATTTGGATCGACCAGTATTTAATACAGTAAAAGACGCTGTTGAAAAAGCAGGAGCCGATACTACTATTATTTTTGTTCCACCCGCTTTTGCTGCCGATGCCATTATGGAAGCCGCCGATGCTGGAATTAAAGTAATTATTTGTATTACAGAAGGTATTCCTGTTGCCGATATGATTAAAGCCAACGAGTATATTAAACGTAGAGATTGTAAATTAATAGGTCCAAATTGTCCAGGTGTAATTACTCCTGGTGAAGCAAAAGTAGGCATTATGCCTGGTTTTGTTTTTAAAAAAGGAACCGTTGGAATTGTTTCAAAATCGGGAACATTAACCTATGAAGCAGCAGATCAAGTAGTAAAACAAGGCTTGGGAATTACAACTGCAATTGGAATTGGCGGAGATCCAATTATTGGAACAACAACAAAACAAGCTGTTGAAATGCTAATGAACGACCCCGAAACCAATTGTATTGTTATGATAGGAGAAATTGGAGGTCAACTTGAAGCAGATGCTGCAAGATGGGTCAAAGCAGACGGAAACAGAAAACCAGTTGTTGGTTTTATTGCTGGTGAAACTGCCCCAAAAGGAAGAACAATGGGTCACGCTGGCGCAATTGTTGGTGGTCACGATGACACAGCCGAAGCCAAAAAACGAATTATGAGAGAGTGTGGTATTCACGTTGTAGATTCACCTGCCGAGATTGGTAAAAAGGTAAAAGAAGTTTTAGGATAAAAATAATATTTAAACAAAAGCCTCTATTTTGAGGCTTTTGTTATGTAAAATACATTTATTTTAAAGTAAATTCAAGTTTCTATATCAACTGTATCAAATTTTGACGAGTTTCAACTTTATTTAAAATTTGGTTACCGATGCTTTTTTCCAAGTGGAAAAAAAATGTTGAGGAACAGTTTCTTCGTTCAATAAACAACCCAATTCTAGTTCGGGGTAAATTTCTTCAAATGTAGCTATTCTTGTTCGATCAATTCGGGTACTTACAACATCACGACCCACATCGTCTGGATGTAAAATTCCGGCAGAAGCCATCAAATCAACAGCACTTTTTACTGTTTCGTGTTGAAAACGAGCCACACGGACACTTTTTTCTTCGGGAACTAAACCTTTTGTTAAATTTGGATTTTGAGTTGCAACTCCAGTAGGGCAAGTATTTGCGTGGCATTCTAAGGATTGAATGCAACCTAAAGCAAACATCATTCCGCGTGCAGAATTGCATAAGTCGGCACCAATTGAAAGGCTTTTTACAATATCAAAACCTGTTATAATTTTTCCGCTGCAAATAATTTTAATTTGGTCTTTAATTCCAAAACCATTTAATGCATCATAAACAAATGCTAATGCATCGCGCAATGGCATTCCTACGTGATCTGAATATTCTTGTGGAGCAGCACCAGTTCCTCCTTCGCCACCATCAACAGTTACAAAATCAATATAAGTTTTTGTTTCAACCATTGCTTTACAAATTGATAAAAATTCCGATTTATTACCAATGCAAATTTTCATTCCAATCGGTTTTCCGCCTGACCCTTTTCGGAGCAGTTTTACAAATTCCATCAATTCAAGTGGTGTCGAAAAAGCAGTATGCATAGGAGGCGAGAGTATATCGTTACCTTTAGGTACCAATCGAATAGCAGCAATTTCATCGGTAACTTTTTCTTTGGGTAATATACCACCGTGACCAGGTTTTGCACCTTGAGAAAATTTAATTTCTATCATTTTTATATTTTCTAAAACGGCTCTTTTTACATACTCATCATAATTAAATTTTCCATCATCAGTTCGGCAACTAAAATATCCTGTTCCAATATTCCAAACAACATCACCACCTGTTAAATGGTAGGGTGAAAGACCTCCTTCGCCAGTATTATGATAAAAACCACCTTGCTTAGCACCAGCGTTTAATGCCAAAATAGCATTTTTACTTAATGCACCAAAACTCATAGCCGATATGTTAAACATACTAGCCAAATAAGGTTTTTCGCACTGTGATGAGCCTATTTTTACTCTCGGATTTTCGTTAACATCGGTAAATGGAATGGCTCGAATACTGTGATTTATAAATTCATATCCTTCGTCATAAACATTTAATTGTGTGCCAAATGGTTGAGAATCTAGTGCTTTTTTGCTTCGTTGATAAACTAAACTTCGTTGTTGTCGATTAAAAGGCTTCCCGTCCAAATCGGTTTCAACAAAATACTGACGCATTTCTGGACCAATAGACTCTAATAAATAA
>JAYUFJ010000095.1:0-6298 GCA_043738775.1 Flavobacterium sp.
TCTTCATAATCAAAATTGAAAAAAGAAAAATTTTCTTTTCCTTTTAATTCAAAACCTTGAAAAGGAATTTCGAAAACAGGAAAAAAATAATGATGTAAAAAGGAGTCTTTTTTTAATTTTGACAATAATAAATGACTGTTGCTAATTTTATTTTCAAACTTCAATATTTCTTTTTCAAGTAATTTGCCTGTATTTTCTTCAACTATTTTTTCCTTTATTGCCTTCCATTTTTTTATAATTTCGTCATGATTGTTCAATTCTAAAATTTCATTATGAATAGAAACCTCAAATACACAACGTGAAAGTGCTTCGCTACATTGTAAAAAAAATATTTTAAAAATACCATCGGGATCATTAAAATTTACTAAAAAATCAGTTTTTATTACCTCAACTAAATAATTCGAAAGGTCAAATGTTTTGGTGTAATGAATACTAGTTTTATAGGAAACTACTTGGACATTTTGACCATTATTTATGGTTAATTCGACATTATAATTTTGTTTAAATTCATTAAAATCAAAGCGAATACAATTGTCGTTATCAAGTAATTTAATAGCTGCTTTGGTCATAAATGAATTATTATAGGTTTCCTCAAAATTAAAAAAATTAAATCAATAAAAAAATTAAATAGTATTTACAAGTTGATTTAATTTTATAAGTTTGATGGCTTTATCCTATTTTTTTTAGCCATCTTTTGTATTTTAGTAACAAATTACCAGTAAGTTCGTCTTATTTAAATATTAACCAATTCACTTAAATGGAAACCATCTTATCAATTAAAAATTTAAATAAAAATTATGGCGCTGTAAAAGCTGTAAAAAATATTTCTCTTGAAATTCAAAAGGGTAATGTTTACGGAATTTTAGGGCCAAATGGTTCAGGAAAATCAACCACTTTAGGAATTGTTTTGAATGTTGTTAACAAAACTTCGGGCGAGTATGAGTGGTTTGGGGGCAAAATGCTAACTCACGAAGCTTTAAAAAAAGTAGGAGCAATTATTGAGCGTCCAAATTTTTATCCGTATATGACAGCTCAAGAAAATTTGGAATTGGTATGTAAAATTAAAAACATTATGTTCGAAAAAGTACTTGAAAAACTTGATTTGGTTGGTTTAACGGAACGTAAAAACAGCAAGTTTAATACTTTTTCTTTGGGAATGAAACAACGGTTGGCTATTGCTTCTGCATTATTAAATGATCCAGAAATTTTAATTCTAGACGAACCCACGAATGGTTTGGATCCACAAGGAATTCATCAAATTCGAGATATTATAAAACTAATTGCATCACAAGGAACAACTATATTATTGGCTTCGCATTTACTTGATGAGGTTGAAAAAGTGTGTAGTCATGTTTTGGTTTTGCAAAAAGGTACTGTATTGTATTCGGGTTTAGTTGATGGGATGAGTAATAATAATGATTTTTTGGAACTTCAATCGGAAGATACGGTAGGTTTAAAAAAGGCTTTGCTTCAATTTTCTAGCATCGAATCGATAAAAGAAGAAAATGGAAAATTATTGGTTTTTTCTAAAGTGGATATAAAACCTAATGAAATAAATAAATTTTTGGCGGATAAAAATATTTATTTAACCCATTTAGTTAAACGAAAACACAGCCTTGAAGAACAATTTTTAGAACTAACAGAGAAAAAAAATTAAAATTTTAAAAAATCACATCCTGAAATACTAAATCAAAATGAAACGATTATTATCTATAGAATTCCAAAAAATTTTGAAAAACAAAGCCAGTAAAATACTCACATTAACTTATTTTATCTTGTTGTCATTTATTGCTTTAATTGCTGCAATCAAGTTCGACATTGGTCCATTTAAATTCCATTTGGCTGAAATGGGAATTTTTAATTTTCCTTTTATTTGGCATTTTAATACTTATTTCGCCGATATTTTTAAGTTTTTCTTGGCAATAGTAATAGTATCTATGATGGCTAATGAATACAGTTACGGTACTTTAAAGCAAAATTTAATTGACGGTATGAGTAAACAAGAATTTATTATTTCTAAATTTTTAACTGTTTTTGTATTTGCTTTTGCATCAACCATTTTTGTATTTGTAATGAGTTTAATTTTAGGCTATTCCTATTCGTCTTACACCGATATTAATATTGTTTTTACAGATATGCAATACTTATTAGCTTTTTTTGTAAAATTATTAGGGTTTTTCTCTTTTTGTTTGTTTTTAGGTATTTTCGTAAAGCGTTCGGCTTTCGCTCTAGGTTTTTTGTTGGTTAGTTATATTGTTGAAGGTATTTTGTTTGGATTATTGCGTTGGCAAGTTTTTAATTCTAATGAAGAAACTGCAAAAGTTACTCAATTTTTTCCATTAACAGCATTATCAAATTTAATTGTTGAACCAATTTCAAGAACTTCGGTAGTTAAAAACATAGGCAATCAAATAGGAGTAAATGGCATTAAAGATTACAGCGTTCATTTTTCATCAATAGTTATTGTTTTGGTTTGGGCAACTATTTTCCTTTTTTTGTCATTCCAAATTATTAAAAAAAGAGATTTGTAAGAAAAAACTTCCAAAATAAATTTAATCAAAAAAAGAATAGTAAACTATATTTATTTCTATTTTTTTTATTTATTTTTAGCGGATGAAAAAACAATTATTCTCTTACCTTTCAATCGTCTTATTTTCAATAAGTTGCTTTTCACAATTTAGTAAAACGCATTACATTCCGCCATTATCAAATACTCCCAATTTATCTCAAACTGCCGAAAATCAATACATATACATATCTTGCCCAAGCTTAACTCCAATAAATTTTAAAATAAAACAAATTGGTAGTTCGGATATTATAGGTACAGTTTCTCGTGATATTCCTTATGTATATTCCATTGGTTCGGGTAACGGTACTCAACTTTTGTTTGATTCTAGCGATGTTAATACTATTAAAAGCAACAAAGGTTATATAGTCGAAGCCGATGACTTGGTTTATGTTTCTGTTAGGTTAACCTCTGGAAGTGCAAATCAAGCTGGTGGAATCGTTTCAAAAGGGTTGGCAGCTTTGGGAACTGAATTTAGAATTGGTGCCTTCACAAATATCGACCCACCTTCAACATCAAATGGCATCTATTATACATTTGCCTCAATTTTGGCAACCGAAAATAATACAACAATATCATTTAGTGATATTAAAACAGGAACCGTGCTGTTTAATAATGCTGCTGCCGGAAATACACCAGCTAATGTAGTATTAAATGCTGGACAAAGCTTTGTAATTGCTACAAATTGCTTAAACTTTGCCAGTAGAGATGGTTTAATTGGTGCAAAAATAACTTCTGACAAACCTATTGCTGTAAATTGTGGTTCATTTGTTGGATCTAATGCAAATACAACAAATATTGATATAGGAATGGATCAAATCGTTTCTGCCAATAGAACGGGCAAGGAATATATATTTATAAAAGGAAACGGTTTAAATAATATTGAAAAACCATTAATTGTTGCCAATACTAACGGAACTCAAGTGTTTTTAAATGGGTCATCAACTGTTGTTGCAACATTAAATGCTGGTCAATATTTAGCACTTGATGGTTCTCAATTTTCTGCTAATGGAAGTTTATATGTGAACACTTCTCAAAATGTATTTGCTTATCAAGGAATTGGCGGTTCAATATCTCAAGCCAACCAGAATATGCATTTTTTACCACCACTAAGTTGTGAAACTCCAAAAGTAATCAACAATATACCTTTAATAAACGAAGTAGGATCGGACAATAGTTATATTGCCACAGTGAACCTTGTTACAGAAACTGGAGGTACTTTAACATTTACTATCAACGGTACCAATTACACCTATGCAACTTTACCAGCTACATTAATAAAATCGGGTCCATTTGCTGTTCTTGGAAATGCGAGTTACGAAACTTATAAAATTGAAAATGTAACAGGTAATATTTCTGTTTATTCTACTAAGCCTCTTTATTTATCTTGCTTTGGATCTAGTGGTGCAGCTACTTATGGTGGGTATTATTCTGGATTTATTTACAAGCCCGAAATTACATTGGCACCTATTAATGTTGCTAGTTCCAATTGCCTACCAAATGTGCAATTAGCTGTAAATGCACTTTTTGGATATGATGTTTTTCAATGGTTTTTTAATGGTGTAGCAATTTCGGGAGCAACTGCTACAACCTACAACCCAACACAACCAGGCTTTTATTATGTAAAAGCCACTTTATCTAGTTGTGGTAGTACTTTGACTTCTGATAATATTCCTGTGAGTTACTGTGCAAATAATTCTGATAATGATTTGGCCAATGATAATGTCGATTTAGATTCTGATAATGATGGAATTACGAATTGTACAGAATCGTATGGAGATGTAGTTATTGATACTTCAAATTCAGCATCGGGTGTTGTAACTGTTGGAACTTTTTCCAACTCATTTTCTGGAGTAGTTTCTACATCGGCAGTTGCAAGTGCTACACCATTTGTAGGCAACTCGAATGGTAGTTTTGTAATCGAAGTACCAGCGGGTAAAGTAAACTCCGCAACCTACAAAATGACTTTTGCACAGCCAATAACTATTGGAATGGACTATGTTTCAACAGCAGTTGCAGGTGATTTATTAAATTCTAATGCAGAATTTATAGTAAATTCACCAATAAATAAAACTATAACCGTTTTAAACCCAAGCAATCAACTTTTAATTGATACTGATTACAACGGAACATATGAAAGCGGTGTTACTCAATTCTCTTCTTTTGAAATTCGTTTTCGATTGAATAGTACAACTCCTTTAGCTGCCGGAACAGGCACTTTTAAATTCATATCTTATTTGGCTAGTACAATAAGTATAACTCAAAAAAACTTGTTAGATTCCGCTTTAAATCGGGCTACTTTCAAATTTTACGCTGTATGTGTTCCCAAAGATAGCGACGGAGACGGAATAACTGATAATCTAGATTTAGACAGCGATAATGATGGAATTACTGATGCAATTGAAGCCCAAGGAGCAACTTTTGTACCTTTTGCTGGAACAGATACTAATAGTGATGGTATTGATAATTCTTACGGAAATGGAATTACTACAATTGACAGCGATACCGATGGAATTCCTGATTATTTAGATTTAGATGCTGATAATGATGGAATTTTCGATTTAGTAGAATCGGGTAGTGGTGCTATTGATGCAAATTTTAATGGAATTATTGATGGCTTACCAGCTAGTTTTGGAACAAATGGTTTGGCAAATAGTTTGGAAACAGTAACTGATAATGGAATTCTAAATTACACTATAGCCAATTCCGACACCGACTCAAAAAACAACTATATTGACCTTGACAGTGATAATGATTTATGTAACGATGTTATTGAAGCCGGATTTGCCGATGCCAATAACGATGGATTATTAGGCACAACCGCACCACCAATAGTAAACTCAAATGGGTTGGTAACTAGTGGAGTAGGTTATACAACTCCCAACGGAAATTATTTAATTGGAGCACCAATTTCAATTTCGGTTCAACCTATTGACAAGGCAGCTTGCGAGTTACAAAGCGCTTCTTTCACATTGACTTCTACCGCAGTAACAACCTATCAATGGCAAGAGTCAACTAACGGAACAACATGGACTACTATTTCTAATGGAGGAATAAGCCCAATGTATTCCGGAGCAACTACAACAACTTTAACATTATCAAACATTCCCAATTCAATTAATAACTATAAATACCGAGTTTTTTTAAATAAAACAGGCAATTCTTGCGGATTGCTTTCAAGCGGAGTTTCACTTACAGTTTATGCATTGCCAGTAATTACAACGCCAATTACTTTAGTACAATGTGATGATGATACAGATGGAATTTCAATATTCAATTTAACTCAAAAAAATAATTTTATTTCATCCAATTTTGCAAACGAAAACTTTACCTATTATACAACATCAGCAGGAGCATCAAGTGGAGTTGGAGCAATACCAAATCCATTAACCTATACTTCATCTAATGGAACAGTTTATGTAAGAGTTCAAAATGCAAATGGATGTTTTAGAGTTGCACAATTAAATTTAATTGTATCTGTTACCACAATTCCATCAACATTTAACAAAACTTATTCAAAATGTGATGATTATGTCGATCCTATCAATAACGATAGAGATGGAATTTCAACTTTCGATTTTAGTTCGGCAAATGCAGCAATTTTAGCTACTTTACCAACAGGAACAGTTTACAACATTAAATATTATAAAAATCAAGCCGATGCATTAGCCGAAACCGATGCAGCTGGAGCTTCATTAGCAATTGCAAATACAAGTAATTATAGAAATATTG
>JAYUFJ010000096.1:0-6285 GCA_043738775.1 Flavobacterium sp.
TTGCAAACATCAATATTTATAAACAAATAAACCATTCTTTACTACTTTAAAGAATGGTTTACTATAAATTTTTATTAAATTACGACAATGCAGCTTGAACCTGATCTGCAGCTTCTTGAAACTGTACAGCACTTAAAATTGGCATACCAGAATTATCAATTAACTCTTTAGCAATTTCTGCATTAGTGCCTTGTAAACGCACAATAATAGGCACTTTAATTGCATCACCCATATTTTTATATGCATCAACAACTCCTTGTGCCACTCTATCGCAACGAACAATTCCTCCAAAAATATTAATTAAAATTGCTTTAACATTTGGATCCTTTAAAATAATTCTAAACGCCAACTCTACACGTTTTGCATCTGCTGTTCCGCCCACATCCAAAAAGTTGGCTGGTTCAAAACCTGCGTATTTTATTAAATCCATAGTAGCCATTGCCAATCCAGCTCCGTTAACCATACAACCTACCGAACCGTCTAAATCTACATAATTTAAACCCGCCGCCTTTGCTTCAACTTCAATAGCTCTTTCCTCTAAAATGTCTCTGTATTCTGCCAATTTTGGATGACGAAACAAAGCATTATCATCTAAATTCACTTTGGCATCAACTGCAATTATTTTATTGTCTGATGTTTTTAAAACTGGGTTGATTTCGAACATCGAAGCATCGGAACCAATATATGCTTTGTATAAAGCATCAATAAACTGGACCATTTCTTTAAAAGCATTTCCCGAAAGTCCTAAATTAAAAGCAATTCGTCGTGCTTGAAAACCTTGTAAACCTACATTTGGATCAATTTCTTCGTTAAAAATTAAATGGGGCGTTTTATCAGCAACCTCTTCAATATCCATACCGCCTTCGGTAGAATAAACTATCATATTTCTACCACTAGCTCTGTTTAATAAAACCGACATATAAAATTCCGAAGTTTCACTTTCACCAGGATAATAAACATCTTCTGCAACCAAAACCTTGTGCACTTTTTTGCCTTCGGCACTAGTTTGAGGCGTAATCAATTGCATACCAATAATTTGCTCCGCCAATTCCTCAACTTGTTGCAAATTTTTAGCAAGTTTTACTCCACCACCTTTACCACGACCGCCTGCGTGAACTTGAGCTTTAATTACGTGCCAACCCGTTCCTGTTTCGGCAGTTAATTGTTTTGCTGCGGCAACAGCCTCCTGCGGATTAGTCGCAACATAACCACGCTGAATTTTAACGCCATAACTCGCCAATATTTCTTTTCCTTGATATTCGTGAATGTCCATATAAAAAATGTATTTACTTTTAAAATATCACAAAAGTAGCAAAAAAAAGGAATTATTTTTATAGTTTTTTTATTTTTTTTCTAGAGCCAATCCAGCTATACATTTCAAGTTTTTTTCAAACTCCTTTTTTTGTTGGTTAAAATAAAAGCTTCCGTTGGGCGCTTATTTTTTAACCACAAAAAATAGTCGTTTTTTAAAAAAGCTTTCCATTTCTATCTGGGCTAGCTAGTTGTTTGAGTTTTAGCTTTTTGTATTTTTAAAACATTTTTTCTTGTTTCAACCCGCGTTAAGGATTGTAACGGAGCTCTTTTTTCTTGTCCTGAAAAGGCAAGAAAAAAAGCGGGAGTGTAAAGCCTGGTTCGCTTTGGCGAAAACGCCCAAAAAATCGAATTTGGAAAATTAATTCATAAAACTTACTTTTGAGGCTTGTTTAATATTTAAATATTTAATAATAATGCAGTCTCAAGATTTATTACAACTTACACAGCAATTTCAAAGTCCACTTTATGTTTATGATGCCGAAAAAATTGAGTTTCAATACAAACGTTTAAAGAATGCTTTTGGTAAAGTCGAGCGGTTGAGAATAAATTATGCAATGAAAGCTTTATCAAATATTTCGGTTTTAAAATTAATTCACGGTTTTGGAGCTAACATTGATACTGTTTCATGGCAAGAAGTGCAATTGGGTTTACACGCGGGTTTTAAACCCAACCAAATTATTTTCACGCCCAACGGAGTTTCTCTTGAAGAGATTGAAGAAGTTGCCCAACTAGGTATTCAAATAAATATTGATAATTTATCAATATTGGAGCAATTTGGAGCAAAATATCCTAAAGTTCCGGTTTGTATTCGTATTAATCCACACGTAATGGCTGGTGGTAACCAAAACATTTCTGTAGGACATATTGATAGTAAATTTGGTATTTCTATATACCAAATTCCACATATTTTGCGAATTGTAGAAAACACTAATATGCATATTAATGGTTTGCATATGCACACAGGTTCGGATATTTTGGACATTGAAGTATTCTTGTATGCAGCCGAAATTTTATTTGATGCTGCAAAACAATTCAAAACTTTAGATTTTTTAGATTTTGGTTCGGGTTTTAAAGTACCCTATAAAAAGGGAGATATAGAAACCAATATTGAAGAATTGGGGCGAAAATTATCAAAACGTTTCCTTCTATTTGAAAAAGAATATGGTCGAGAATTGACATTAGCTTTTGAGCCTGGTAAATTTTTAGTAAGCGAAGCTGGCTTTTTTTTAACAAAAGTTAATGTTGTAAAGCAAACTACATCTACTGTTTTTGCTGGTGTTGATTCGGGTTTTAATCATTTAATTCGGCCTATGTTTTATGGTTCACAACATCATATAGAAAACATTTCAAATCCAAAAGGTAAAGAACGTTTTTATACTGTTGTAGGGTACATTTGCGAAACTGATACTTTTGGAACAAACAGACAAATTACCGAAATAAAAGAGGGTGATATTTTAAGTTTTAGAAATGCAGGAGCTTACTGTTTTTCTATGGCATCGAACTATAATTCACGCTATAAACCAGCCGAAGTACTTTGGAAAGACGGAAAAGGAGTTTTAATTCGAAGTCGTGAAACTATGGAAGATATTTTACGAAATCAAGTTTTGATTGCATAGTTATTTTATTTATTTTCTTATTTTTTTAAATTTAAAGTGTCACTTAAAATTTCGTTTAAAACTTGGCTTTCGCTACCGTTTGGAATGGTTATTTTTAGTTTTAATGCTAGTGTAGGCGCAATTTGAGTTATCACCTTTTTATCAAATGATTCACCTTTTTTTATGTTCCAGCCATAAAAAATTAACGGAACGTGAGTATCATAAGCGTATGGCGTGCCGTGCGAAGTTCCTGTAGTTTTATATTCTATAAAACCTGGTTTATCAATAATAACGAGATCGCCATTTTGGGTAACATCGTATCCTTTTGCTACACAATTTAAAAAATAATTATTTCCGTTTGATTCCAAAATTTCTTCTTCTGTAAAAACAAATTTTACTTGACTTTGAGTTAATAAATATTCTTTAAAAGATAATTTAACTTTCATCAAATCAAGACTTTTTGATTTTAAAATTTCTTTTTTGAAATACAAATTAAAATTTGAATAATTCAATATCAAATCTTCTCCAAAAGTATCTACTGAAAATTTAGTCAATCCTTTTAAAATATCTTTTGGTAAAACTGAATTTACATTTAATTTTTGGTCTTTTAAAAACGTTGCGTTTTCAGCACCAGCATGATCGGCAGTTAAAAATAGTAAATAATTATTTTTGCCTACATTCTCATCTAAATAAATTAATAAATCGGCTATAGTTTTATCCAATCTTAAATAAGTGTCTTGCAATTCTATTGAACGAGGCCCTAATTCGTGCCCAACATAATCGGTAGATGAAAAACTAATTGTTAAAAAGTCGGTGATTTCATCTTTTCCTAATCCTTCATTTTCAATTGCTTTTATGGCAAATTCTGCTAAAAAATCGTTTCCAAATGGAGTGTTACGAATTACACTAGCGTCATTTTTTTCATATATTTCTTTCAATTTATATGGAAATGTAGGTGTTTTACTTGCGTATAACTTTCCTTCGTAAACATTATCGTCTGGCATACTTTCATTGTAAGTTTCAATTGGTTTTAATAATGTCCAATCTTTACTTAAATAAGGTAAATAATGTTTTTCATTATTGAATTTTGTTACCCAATCTGGTAATTTTTCGCTATAAAATGTACTCGAAATAAATGATCCACTTTTACTAAACCAGAAGGCTCCATTTGCAAAATGCCCAGCAGGTAAAATAGCACCTCTATCTTTTAAACTTATACCAATTACTTTGCCTTTAAAATTTGTCGATAATCGTAATTCATCGGTAATTGTGGTAGTTTGCAAGTTTTTAGGCGACATTGCACCTTCTTTGTCCGTTCCTTCACCTAGTGTGGTTACAGCAGCATCATCGGTGCAATAAACATCTTTACCTAATGAGCGATTGAACCACTCGTTGCCAACAATACCGTGAGTTGCAGGTGTTGTTCCAGTATAAATAGAGGCATGACCAGGAGCAGTATAAGTTGGCACATAATTGTAATGCATATTTTGAAAAACAAATCCATTATTCATTAATCGTTTAAAACCATCATTTGAAAAATCATCATAAAAACGGTTTAAATAATCGACTTTCATTTGATCAACAACAATTCCTACTACTAATTTAGGCCGCTGTTGCCCATACAAAGTAACTGTTACTAATAAACTTAATATAATAATATATTTTTTCATTTTTATAAATTTAAGCAAAGTAATAAATTCTTGAAAGATTTTGATTGTAAATAAATTGTTATTCTTTTTTGTTAAGAAATAAATAATAAACTGGAACTCCTAAACTAACTATAAACAAACCTAAACCTGTACTTTTAAAATCATTATATAAAAGCGCAACACAAATAGCTAACGTAGTTATAATGTACATAAAAGGAATTAAGGGGTAACCAAATGCTTTATATGGACGTTCGGCATTGGGCTCTTTTTTACGAAGAATGAATATTCCTGCTATTGTTAAGATATAAAATAACAAGGAGGCAAAAGTTGAATAGGTTAATAAATCGCCATATTTTCCTGATAAACATAGTACACAAGCCCAAATACATTGTAACCACAAAGCTTTTTCGGGTACTTGAAATTTATTTAATTCTTTGGCTTGTTTAAAAAACAAAGTGTCATTTGCCATAGCATAAAAAAGTCGTCCGCCTGATAAAATTAAACCACTATTACATCCAAAAGTAGAAACCATAATTAAACCTGCCATGACTAAAACTCCAATATTACCTAAAATCACACTTGCTGCTGCTGCCCCTACTCTATCGTCGCTAGCAAACATAATTCCTTTTTCAATTACTGTTGTTCCGATTGGATTACCGTGTAATGGCAATAATGCTAAATAAGCAATGTTGGCAAGTATATAAATTATAGTGACTATTAATGTTCCTAAAAATAAACTTCTTGGTATATTTTTTTGTGGATTTTTAATTTCGCCTGCAATAAAAGTAACATTATTCCAAGCATCACTTGAAAATAAAGAGTTAATAATTGTAGCACCGACTGCTCCTAAAAGAGCAATTCCTGATAATTTGGTAATAATAAATGTTCCGTTTTTATTTAAAGTAGTTTTACTTGCTTCCCACATATTAGTGAAATTATTACTAAAAGTATTGCTATGAAAACCTACCCATAAACCTAAAACAATTAAAGCAAAAAGGGCTATTATTTTTGCAGATGTAAAAATTAATTGAATTAATTTTCCGTTTTTAACCCCTTTTGTATTAATAAAAGTTAATAAAACGATACTAAAAATTGCTAAAACCTGTTTGTAAGTAAATTTAAAATTATCACCTACTTCAATAATTACATTACTTAATTTAGGAAAAAAAACTGCAGTATAATTAGAAAATGCAACAGCTACAGCGGCTATAACACCAGTTTGGATTACTGTAAAAACTGTCCAGCCGTATAAAAAAGAAACTAATTTACCGTAAGCCTTTTGAATGTAAACATACTGTCCTCCTGCATTGGGCATCATTCCAGCTAGTTCGCCATAACTTAATGCAGCACTCATAGTTAATAAACCAGTAATTAACCAAGTTAATAAAATCCAGGCAGCCGACCCTAAATCACGAGCCATATAAACAGTTACCAAAAAAATTCCAGAACCAATCATTGAGCCAGCAACTAAACTTGTAGCATCAAGTAAACCTAAAGAACGTTTTAACTCTTTTTTATTGTTCAACATTATTATTTTATTTTTTTTCAAATATAGGTAAAATGTGATATTTATTACAATACATTAAAAAATTATAAAATTTAAAAATTCTAATTAAAGTTTTATTGAAAAAGAAAATTTTACAAGTAATTTTTATTAATTTCGCACAAAATGTATTCAAATTAACTCATAATTCAAAATGAAAAAAATAGTCATAGTTTCAGCAGTA
>JAYUFJ010000097.1:0-6279 GCA_043738775.1 Flavobacterium sp.
CTTATATTTCCGTCTCCATCAACGGCAACCGATGGAATATTATCAAGTACATCACTAACTGTGCCGCCTTTTACTAAAATATCTTTCCCAACATTATAAACTTTTTTGTCCAGCTTAATTTCGACAGAAGTTTTTTCATTTCTAACAACAACTTCTTGTAATTGATTTAAATCTTCAACTAATGAAAAAATTCCTAAATTAACGTCTTCAGTAATTAATTTTTGAACTATAGTTTGTGGTTTAAATGAAATAAATTCAATTTTTACAGTATACATTCCCGCGTTGGCATCAAATGTAAAATCGCCTTTATCATCTGTAACGCCACCAAAAACAAGTTTAGGATTTTTAAAATTTATTACTGATACCGTAGCATACTCTAATGGTTTATTCGTTGCTTTATCAACAATTTTTCCAGTAATTTTAACTTTTTTACGTTCTTGATTTTCTTGAGAAAAAGTTGAAAAAGTGATAATTGATAAACTAATTGATACTATGATTTTAAAATAATTCATAAAATTTAATTTTTTTTCTATTTGACGACAAAATTAAACAATCGTTTAAATTGTATTTCATAAATGAATGTTAAAAATGTGTTTGGAACAATTCTAAATTAAAACATTTTAATTGTAACATTTTTACAGTAATTTAGACAAATAAATTAATAAAAAAAACTAAACTATGTTTATTGAGCAAGGAATAAAAAAAGAAAATGAGTTTTGGAAATACCTAGTTGGATCACTTTTAATAGGAATTGCAGCTGTTACAGGACAAATACCTATTTCTATTGCTATTTTAATCAAGTCAATGAAATCGGGCAAAATGCCCACTACAAATTCGGAAGCAATGGGGTTTTTGGAACCTAATTTAAATTTGTTTTTAATTATGCTAACATTTGTTTTTGCATTAATTGGAGTTTACTTTGTAATCAAAAAGCTTCACAATCAAACTTTTTTATCAGTTACAACTTCCCGAAAATCAATTGATTGGAATCGTGTTTTATTTTCATTTGGGTTGTGGGCGATTTTTACAATAGCAACAACAATGTATAGTTATTATTCAAATCCCTCTCAATTTGTTATGAATTTTAAACCCATTCCATTTGCTATTTTAGCAATCATTGGAATTATTATGATTCCTATTCAAACAAGTACCGAGGAATATGTTTTTAGAGGTTATTTGATGCAAGGTTTTGGTAATTTGGCTAAAAACAAATGGTTTCCTTTGGTAATGACTTCGGTTTTATTCGGGTCAATGCATATTTTGAATCCCGAAGTTGAAAAAATGGGATATATAGTTTTGGTTTACTATATAGGTACAGGTTTTTTATTAGGTATTTTAACTTTAATGGATGAAGGAATGGAGCTTTCATTGGGTTTTCACGCTGCAAACAATTTAATTGGTGCACTTTTAGTTACATCAGATTGGGGTGCTTTACAAACCAATTCAATTTTAAAAGATATTTCACAACCAAGTGCAGGAATTGAAATAGTAATACCAATAATGATAGTTTATCCAATTTTATTATTTATTTTTAGCAAAAAATATGGTTGGACTAATTGGAAAGAAAAACTAACTGGAACAATTGTAGAACAATATGATTTAAAAATTAATAAAATAGGAATCAATGAATAATCCAACTTACGAAAACGTTCATAATTTGTTTAAATTAAATGGTTTTCATTTAAACCGTGAAGATTTATGTCGTGTTGCTTACAGTTTTATTAAAGAAGGTGAAGATTTTGAAAAACCTGTTGGTGATTTTTTATTGGATTGGTTTGACTCAAAAACTTTCATTGAAATAGAAACTTCGGGATCTACTGGAATTCCGAAAAAAATAAAAGTAGATAAGCAAGCAATGGTTAATTCTGCTTTAGCAACAGGCGATTTTTTTGAATTAGCGTCAGGAAATAAAGCCCTTCATTGTTTACCAGTGAAATATGTTGCTGGCAAAATGATGCTAGTTAGAGCGATGATTTTAGGTTTTGATTTGGACTTTGTAGCACCAAATTCACATCCTTTAAAAAACAATGAAACGAACTACGATTTTGTGGCAATGGTTCCCTTACAAGCCCAAAATTCAATACAAGAATTAAAAAAAGTAAAAAAATTAATTGTTGGTGGTGCAAAAATAAGTGTTTCGCTAGAACAACAATTAATAAAACTACCAACTAAAGTTTGGGAAACATTCGGAATGACCGAAACCATTTCGCACATTGCAGCCAAGCGAGTAGGAGAGAAGGCTTTCACGGTTTTACCAAATGTATTTATTTCACTTGATGATAATAATTGTTTAGAAATTAAAGCTCCAAGAGTAAGTAATGATTTAATAATTACCAATGATTTAGTGGAATTGGTTAACGAAAATCAATTTATATTTTTAGGACGAATAGATAATATAATTAACAGTGGTGGTATAAAGTTGATACCAGAACAAATAGAAATGAAATTATCTAGTAAAATTGAAAACCGATTTTACATTCATTCCAAAGAAGATATTGATTTAGGAGAAAAAATAATTTTAGTAATTGAAGGAGAAAAACAAAATATTGATGATTCAATTTTTGAAACCTTGGACAAATATGAAAAGCCAAAAGAAATTATTTTTGTAAAAAAATTTAATGAAACTGAGACAGGAAAAGTAATTAGAAACAAAAAATTAGTTTAAACTATATTTAGTTAAACAAGATTTTTTTGAGATTAAGGTCAATAAAATAAATTGAAAAAATATTTTATTATTTAAATAATTTTATTGCAGTAAAACAATTGATTTTTATAATATTATTTATAAAATATTTTATTTTTAGAAATTCAACAAATTTAATTTTAATCAATTTAATCAATAATTCTTGAAGTTATTACAAAACCAACTTATAATTCCCTTTTTGAGACTTACAGTTTGTAATGCCTATAAGTTTAGGTGCTTAAAGAGTACGGCATTATGGCGTGCCCAAATTAAATAATACTATTATTTTGAATTGTTTTTGCTTCGTATAATATCGTCCAAAACAGCACGATTTGTATAATTAATAACTCTTAAAGTTATTTTTTCTTTTTTTAAAGTTTGACCCTCAATAACATATAATTTTCCTTTTTCGTAACTTACATTACTTTTATCAAAATCTATATCACCATAAGTTAGAGTGTTTTTTATATCGACAGTATCAATCCAATCTTCGGCAAGTTTTCGGGAAGCTTCAATGGAATAATTAAATGGTTTGTTGCGTAAGTCATTTAAAACTCGGGCATTAGGGAAATAGTTACATCGAGTATCTTTACCCGATAAAACCATTGAAACAAAAAAACATCCAATAATTAAACCTATTAAATAGTATGCAAAACGTTGATAAAATTTCATTTTTTTTTTTGACTTGGTAGTTTTGGATTACAAAAGTAGTATTTAAAACAGCAATTTGCTATTAAAATACAATTAAATTAATGTCACTATCGGGCAAATTAAACCAATCGCCAATTGCTTTGTTTGTTAAAATTCCGTGATACATATAAACACCATTTTTTAAACCTTTGTTACAACGTAAAGCGCTTTCGATACCGCCATCTTCGGCTATTTGAATTAAATAAGGAGTAATAATGTTGCTTATTGACAACGATGCAGTTTTGGAGTATCTTGATGGAATGTTGGGTACACAATAATGAATTACATTGTTTTTTATAAAAGTTGGTTTTTCGTGTGTTGTAATTTCCGACGTTTCAAAGCAACCACCTGTATCAATACTTACATCTACAATAATGGCTCCTTTTTTCATATGTTCAACCATAGTTTCGGTTACTACAACCGGGCAACGGTCTTTTCCCCGCATTGCACCAATAGCTACATCACAACGGCGCAAAGCTTTAAGCAAAGCTTTTGGTTGAATTGTTGATGTAAAAATACGCTGATTCAAATTGTTTTGTAAACGACGTAATTTTGTTATTGAATTATCGAAAACTTTTACACTTGCTCCCAAACCAATTGCTGTTTTAACTGCAAATTCTCCTACAGTTCCAGCACCAATAATAACTACTTCGGTGGGCGGAACTCCGGTAATGTTACCAAAAAGTAATCCGTTACCAGATTGGTTTATCATTAATTCAGAAGCTACTAAAATTGATGCTGTTCCAGCAATTTCGCTTAAAGATTTTACTGCTGGATACGAACCATCTTCATCTTTAATATGTTCGAATGCTAATGCAGTAATTTTCTTTTTTGTGATTGCTTCGAAATAAGACGTTTTTCGAGTTTTAAGCTGAATTGCTGAAATTAAAATAGCACTTTGTGACATCATTTCAATTTCTTCTAAAGTTGGTGGCTCTACTTTTAAAATTATTGGACAACCAAATACTTTTTTTGTATCTTGAGTAATTTCTGCACCATTATCACAGTAATCTTTGTCCGAATAGCTCGAACTTTCACCAGCTCCAGATTCTATTAAAACGCGATGACCGTGAGACGATAAGGAATTTACAGCATCAGGAGTTAAACAAATTCTTCGTTCTTGGTAACTAGTTTCTTTTGGAATTCCGATAAAAAGCTCGCTTTTATGACGTGCAATTTCTAGTTTTTCTTCTTGCGGAATCAATTGTTGACGTGTGAATGGTGTAAGTGACATAATTGCGGATGAATTTATGGCACAAGTTACAAAATATTTTATATTTTAATTGACCGCGGTTAATTGATTTCAGATTTTTAAATTAACTCAAAACCAATTTTCGTTTCCCATCAACAAGTAATTCAATAGTTATAATAGAATTTTCTTTAGGTATTAAATTAGGGATTTTTTCAGCCCATTCTATAAAACACCAATTTCCCGAATATAAGTATTCATCAATTCCCATATCCAATGCTTCTTTTTCTGTTTTTAAACGATAAACATCAAAATGATAAATACTCTGGTTATCAATGAGTGAATATTCGTTAACTAAACTAAAAGTTGGACTTGAGGTTGCTCCTTTAAATCCTAAAATTTGACACAATTGTTTAATTAAAGTTGTTTTTCCAACACCCATTTCTCCATTAAAAACTATCACTTTTTCTGGGTTGCTAGCTATAATTTTTTCGGCAACTTCGTTTAATTCATCTAGTGAAAAGATAACTTCCATTTATTGTAAATTAAAAAATTTGAAATCTAAAATCGTTATTGTAAAATCATTATCTTGGATTGAACACTAAAAAAGGTACAATAACTTCTTCCAATGAAATGCCACCGTGTTGATAGGTATTTCGATAATATTGTACATAATGATTAAAATTGTTGACATAAGCCAAGAAAAAATCATTTTTTGCAAAAATAAAAGAACTACTCATATTTATTGCTGGTAAACCAATTTTTTTTGGATCTTTTACCGCATATACCTCTTTATCTTCATATGTTAAACTTCGACCCGTTTTGTATCGTAAATTTAAACTTGTATTTTTATCTCCAATTACTTTTGATGGATTTTTGCAATTTATAGTTCCGTGATCGGTTGTAATAATTAATTTGAAACCCATTTTTTGGGCTTGTTGAATAATTTCTAACAATGGTGAGTTTTTAAACCAACTTAATGTTAACGAGCGATACGCTTTATCGTCTGACGCTAATTCTTTTACAACATCCATTTCGGTTTTTGCATGTGACAACATGTCTACAAAATTGTAAACTACGGTAACTAAATCATTGTCTTTTAATGATTTAAAATTATCAGCTAACTTTTTTCCGGATTGCAAATTGGTAATTTTAAAATAATCTTGTTTTATATTTAAGCCCAATCGTTTTAAATGAGCAGTTAAAAATTCTGCTTCATACAAGTTTTTTCCACCTTCTTCAACATCATTTTTCCAATATTGCGGAAACTGTTTTTCCATTTCTAAAGGTAATAAACCAGAAAAAATAGCATTTCGTGCATATTGAGTTGCTGTTGGAAGAATTGCGTAATAAGGAACTTCTTTTTCCAATTTGTAGTAATTATTAACTACACTTTCAAATGTTTTCCATTGGTCGTATCGCAAATTATCAATTACTACAAAAAGTACAGGCTTGTCTTTTTTAGTCAATTCTGGAACAACTAATTCTCGAAATAAAGTGTGTGATTGCACTGGTTTATCTGCTTTTGGATCGAACCAGTTTTCATAATTTTTTTCAATAAATTTACCAAAATGATGATTTGCTTCTGCTTTTTGAGACTCTAAAATGGCAATTAAATTTGAATCTTCAATATTCTCCAATTCTAATTCCCAAAAAATTAATTTTTTATATAACTCAATCCAGTCTTCATAGGTATTAACCATCGAAAGTTCCATTG
>JAYUFJ010000098.1:0-2243 GCA_043738775.1 Flavobacterium sp.
TGAAGCAGAAATAAAATGGGCAGATTTGACAAAAAATCAATTGCAAAATTTAGCCAACCAACTCACTAAAGCCGAATTTCAGGCCAATGGTAAAAGTACTTTTAAAGAAGAATTTGTAACTGCTGGTGGAGTAGATTTAAAAGAAATTAATTTTAAAACAATGGAAAGCAAATTGCACGAAAATTTATATTTTGTTGGTGAAATAGTAAATATTGATGCAATAACTGGCGGCTTTAATTTTCAAAATGCTTGGACAAGTGGGTTTATAGTTGCTAAAAATTTTAATGATTCAAATACCATAAGCTAGCATTTAAAATTGTTGCAAAACTAACCCAAGCCAAATAAGGAATAAATAAATATCCGGAGGTTTTGTTTATTGTTTTGAATTTTTTATAAGTTTCAAAAATGAATAACCAAAGTAAAATTATTTCTATTAATGCCAGCAAAATATTTTGCAATCCAAAGAAAATGTACGACCAAAAAGCATTTAAAACTAATTGAATCATAAAAAATAGCAATGCTTTTTTAACTTTTTCAGGAGTTTGAGAAATTTGATTCCAAACCAAACCTGCCGCAACTCCCATCCCAATATACAATAATGTCCAAACAGGTGCAAAAAGCCAACTTGGAGGATTAAAAAAAGGTTTTTTTATCGTTGGAAACCAAGTAAGTACATTATCTCGAGTTATTAATGATGATAAAAATCCTACGGCTAAACAAAGTAAAACGAAAAGTACAATTTTAATATATTTGTTCATTTTTATTTTTTTCAAATATACAAATTATTGTTTTTATAAAAATAAGTATATTTGTGACAGTTTTTAAATTAAATAGAGACAATTCATTTCAATGTACGTAAATCTAAAAATCGGTAGCAAACTGTTTTTTTTTCCTCTATTTTTTGAATTAATAACTAACGAATTTTGTTAGTATAACATATAAAAATCCATCAAAATGAAATTAAAATTAACTTTATTTTTACTATTAGTAATTACTTCTAGTTTTTCACAAGATTATTATTTGCATTGCGGAAAAATTCTAGATGTACAGTCAGGTAAAGAACTAGTTAATCAAACTATTGTTGTTTCGAAAAAGAAAATTATTAAAATTGTTGATGGATTTGTGTCCAAAGCAAATTCAAACGATATTGAGATTGATTTAAAATCGAAATATATTTTACCAGGATTAATTGATTTACATGTTCATGTTGAAACAGTACAACATTCTCACAATTACACATCGCAATATATTGATAATGAAGCTGATATAGCTTTAGAATCTGTTCAATATGCTAAAGCAACATTGCTTGCAGGTTTTACCACAGTTCGAGATTTAGGTGGAACAGGAATTAATATTTCATTGCGTAATGCAATAAATCGTGGAGTAATTGATGGTCCTAGAATTTTTACAGCCGGAAAAGCAATTGCATCAACTGGCGGACATGCAGACCCAACTAATGGAAGCAACCGAAAATTAGTTGGTGATCCAGGGCCGAAAGAAGGTGTAATTAATTCGCCCGATGAAGGTGCAAAAGCAGTTCGTGATCGATACAAAGAAGGTTCTGATGTGATAAAAATAACTGCAACTGGTGGTGTTTTGAGTGTAGCAAAAAATGGTAAAAATCCGCAAATGACTATTGAAGAAATTAAAGCAATTACATCGACTGCAAAAGATTACGGAATGTTAACAGCTGCTCACGCTCATGGTGATGAAGGAATTCGAAGAGCTATTTTGGGCGGTATAAAAACTATTGAACATGGTACTTTTATGAGCGATGAAAGTATGGAATTAATGAAAAAATACGATTGTTACTTGGTTCCTACTATATCAGCTGGAAAAGAAGTAGCGAAAAATGCAGAAGTTGAAGGTTATTACCCAGAAATTGTAGTACCAAAAGCTAAAGAAGTTGGTCCGAAATTACAATCAACATTTGCTAGAGCTTATAAAAAAGGAGTAAAAATTGCTTTTGGAACAGATGCAGGTGTTTTTCCTCACGGATTGAACGGTAAAGAATTTAGTTATATGACAGAAGCTGGTATGCCAATACTTGAAGCGATTCAATCGGCAACAACAACAAATGCAATGTTGTTAGGAATTGACAATGAAATAGGACAAATAAAAACGAATTTTATTGCCGATATTATTGCATTGAACGAAAATCCTCTACTAAACGTAAATACTCTTGAAAATCCGATTTTTGTAATGAAAGATGGAAAAGTTTTTAAAAACATAACCCAATAAAG
>JAYUFJ010000099.1:0-6258 GCA_043738775.1 Flavobacterium sp.
AATATAGGAATAGGAAATCCAATATTCGAGGTTTTTTATTGATTTTCCATCTCTCCAAAAAACCTCTAAACCTTTTGCATATCCCTTACCATCATTATTGTATTGCGAATTATATTGAGGCACAATTGTGTTGTATTTAACCAAATTGGAGTAATCTTTAAAATATATTTCGGTACGAAGCGTTTGTTTGTTTTTACTGTAATTGAAATTTAAAATGTAATGAGATGCTTTTTCAGATGAAAAATTGTCATTGTATTTTAAATATTCTTGCTTTGGTGCTTGTGTAAAACTTCCGTAAGCGAACGAAAATGTTGCGTTTTTTGCAACTTTATAACCCATTGAGAATCTAGGAGCTAAAGTTGTTTCTTGTAATAAATTATTGTTTGCTGCTCGAACGCCTACTTTTATGGCAAATTTACTTGATAAAAAAATATCTGCTTCGGCAAAACCCGCAATAATATTGGCATTGTAACCACTTCTAAAGTTAAACCCAGAATTGGAGTTAAAATTTTCATTAAAATTTGTAACAAAATAATCCGAACCAAATGACAATTTTATTTTATTTGAAAACGACTTTAAAATCTTAAATTTCAAGTGAGTGGCATTTTCGGTATTAAATACATTATCTAGATTTAAACCTATTTTTGTTTTGGATAACCCATAACTTAAACCTGTTGTTAATTGCCAACCTTCTCCAAATTTTGTAAAATAATTACTATTCAAATAAAAATTATTATTACCCAAATCGACTCTGTTTTTGGTAACCGAGTTTATAGTTTCTTGATTTAAATCAAAGCTTGAATGATCAAAAGCGGTGTAAAATTTAAAAATTCCACGTGTAAACGTTTTTCTGTAAATTGCCTCCCCTGATGCTGATTGAAAAGGTTTGTTCCAATCGACAAGTTGTGGTACTAGTTTTTGGTAGGGTTCCAAATTTATATAAGAAGTATTTACTCGAATAGAATTGTTTTTCCATTTATTGGCTTTTGCCAAACCTAATCCTACCGACATAATTTGCAATTCGGTTTTGTTTTCTTGCTCTTCATCGTTCGAATTTAAAAGTAATACACTCGAAAGAGCTTCGCCATATTCTGCAGAATAGCCACCAGTTGAAAACGAAATTCCACTAAATAAAAATGGAGAAAATCGTCCTCTTGAAGGCACATTAGCAGTTTGAGCTCCATAGGCTTGTGCCACACGAAAACCATCAACATAAGTTTGTGTTTCATCGGCCTCTCCACCTCGAACAAATAAACGCCCATCTTCACCCACATTATTAGTTCCTGGTAAGGTTTGTAAAGCCGAAACTATATTGGCATTTGAACCCGCAGTTGTAACAATATCTAACGATTTTAACATTGAAATTCTCGACTTTTCTCCTGTATTCATTGTTCCTGCCGAAATTATAACTGCATCCAAAGTATTTATTCCTTCGAGTAAAATAAACGTTTTATCTTTACTATTGGAAACATCAATAGTTTCAATTAAAGTTTCGGAAGTTAAAAATGATATTTGTAACTTTTGAGTTCCCGTTGCGGTAGTTTGAAACGAAAAATTACCTTTTTCATCGCTAGTTGCACCGTCGTAAGTACCTTCAATAAAAATATTGGCTCCCGTAATTGGTTTCTTTTTTGAGTCAATAACTTTTCCAGAAATTGTGTTTTGAGAAATTCCCAAAAAAGAAATTAATAGAATAAGTGTTGTAAATAAAGTTTTCATATTTTTTGTTTTTTAAAGGAACAAAGAAACATCGAATTTTAAAAATATAGAATTTGTTGTTACCGAATTGTTGTTTTTTTTGGATGAAATGCAAATTACCTTTTAATTTTCAATTAAACTTTTAAACTATAAAATAATAATTACCTTTGTATCGATATAAAATTTTGATTATGATTTATAAATTCAGAGCCATTTTAGACGATGAAGATGACGTTTTTAGGGATATTGCAATAGATGAAAACGATACTTTAGAGGATTTACACAATGCTATTTTTAATTCATTTGGATTTGACGGATCCGAGGTTGCCTCGTTTTACACCTGTGACGAAACTTGGAATCAAGAAGACGAAATTCCAATGTTTGACACCGGCGAAGTTCTTGGTGAAATGAAAATAATGTCCGATTATGTTATAAATGAATTACTTAGTAAAAATCAAACTAAAATTATTTACGTTTACGATTTTATAAATATGTGGACTTTTTTGGTCGAATTAGCAGCTATTGAAGATCAAGTTGTAGGTGAAACTTATCCGAATTTATTTTTTAGTCATGGCGAATTGCCCGAAGCCGCTCCAGAAAAAGAATTTGAGGCCGATATGAACAGCGAAGCTTACAATGAAGAATTTGAAGACGACTTGGATGAAGACGATTTGGATAGTTTTGGTCACGATAGCTTTGAAGATTATGGTTTTGAAGAAAACTGGAATTAAATTTTAACTTATTAAAAGTTAAAGGTTTTATAAAGTTTTTTCTAATGTTTTTAAATTGGTAATTTTATAACTAACCTCAATAAACAAGTGTTTTAACGAAAATAATTTCAGTAATTATAAATTTGGTTTAATAAAAATTAAATCAATTCAAACGAAATAGTCAAGAGTTTTTAGAATTATATATTTACACAATTTTAAACCCATAAATTTATGTTTCTAGGTTTAATCTGCTATAAAAAATTTAAACCATCAATATGATTAATTTATTCAATGCACACATAGACAGCCTTTCAATTCATAGAGTTGGTAACAAAAGTCGTAATGAAGCCCTCTTTTTATCGGAAAGTACATTTAATTTAAACGATGAAATAGTTCCACCATTAAAAGAATATTTCTTTAAACCCTTTCGTGAAAAAGAAGAAAATTATTATCAGTTTGCGCACGATGTAGATTTGGATTATAATGATATGTTTCAATTGGCTACCGAAATTTTTACCAATCCAAGTATTGTACACGAGGTTTCAAAAAAAATTACGAATCATTTGTTTGAACAATCGAATCATCCACATATAAAAAATGGTGAAGTTTATGTTTCTTATTTAACTAACGTATCTATTGACAATAATGTTGTGGATGCTATTGGGATTTTTAAAAGTGAAATGAAAACCGATTTTGTTCAGTTTAAAGAAAAAGAATCTAACCTTGAAATGATTTTGATGGAAGGAATAAATTTGAGTAAACTAGACAAGGGTTGCATTATTTTTAATTACAAAAAAGAAGAAGGCTACAAAATTTTAACTGTAGATAGCAATCGTTACGATGCTCGTTATTGGTTGGAACATTTTTTATCGGTAGATATTTTACAAGATGAGAATTTTATGACAAAAAAATACTTGAAATTTTGTCAAAATTTTGCTAAAGATGTAGTTTTTCCTGCCGAAGACAAAAAAGAAGAAGTAATGTTTATGAACCGTGCAGTAAATCATTTTGCAAAAAACGATATGTTCGAAGAAAGTGCTTTTTTAAACGAGGTTTTAGATAATCCGGATTTGATTCCGGAATTTAAAAACTACAAGGTTGACAAAGGAGAAAAATTTAGTATAGAAGATGTTACGAGTTTCCCGATTGCAAATGCTGCCGTTACTGATGCTCGAAGAAGTATAAAAAACGTTATCAATTTAGACACAAATATTCAAATAAAACTAGATTTTATTAATCCGGAAAGTGCCGAAAAATATGTTGAAAAAGGCTGGGACGAGGAAAAACAAATGTATTATTATTTGGTTTACTTTAACAAAGAGCAAAAGAGTTAATATTCGGATGATGATTTTAAAAGATATTTTTATCCTTAATTGTATATGCAGTTAAGGATTTTTTAATAATTTTGAAAAGTTGCAAAATCAAAATTATTGAATTACGACTTTGTAAAATGCAAATAAATAATTTTATTAATCTTGAAAATTAAATAAATCAAAAAAGTAAACCCTTTTTTTTGGTTCCTAATAATTTGCCAATTTAGTTTGGCACAAGATACTGTTTTTACTACAAAACCATCCGAACCTAAACTATTTAATAACATTGAAAAATATGCAAAAAAGCGAAAATTTACTACATTTTTTCATCGATTACTTTTTCGAGAATATGACCCTAACGAGACTGCTATAGTTGAAAAAACAAACTCTTTAACAAAAAAAAAGAAAAGTTTAGAAGGTAAAATAATTAGGAATATTGAAATTGAAAATTTAGATCCATTTGGGTATTCGGTAGAAAATGAGAATGATAAACCGAAGCATTTTTTTGAAAAATTAGGTAATAGAATTCACCGAAAAACTAGAGATATTACTGTAAAAAACTTTTTGCTTTTTAAAAAAAACGATAGGTTAGACGGTTTAAAAATAAAAGAATCCGAACGTATAATAAGAAGTCAACGGTTTGCAAGAAGTGTAACTATAATTCCAAAATCGATTCCAAATTGCAAAGACTCTGTCGATGTATTTATTCGCGTATTAGATTCTTGGAGTTTAATTCCTACTGGAGCTTTCTCGAAAATAAAAGGTAATATTGACCTAAACGAGCGTAATTTTTTAGGATTGGGTCACGAGTTTGAAATTGATGCTTCTCGCCGATTTTCTGATAACGTAAATGGCTATAATGCTCGTTATTCAATTAACAATTTTAAAAATTCGTTTGTAAATACCTCTTTCGGTTCATCGACCGATTTGAATAATAATAATTCAAAGTTCATTTCTGTTTTAAGACCTTTTTATTCGGTAATTGCAAATTGGGCTGGAGGAGCTGCTTATCAATATCGGTCCTACTCGGATTCCTTTAAAGACAATAATAATGTATTTCAACCACAAAATTTAAAATTAAATGTTTACGATTTTTGGTTAGGCCGCGCTTTTCAATTATATAAAGGAAATACCGAAAATGATAGAACTACTAATTTAATTGTTTCAACTGGTTATAAAAATATAAATTATCTTGACAAGCCCAATGTTTCATTAGATGTTAACGGATTTTATGGTTCTGAACAATTGTTTTTAACAACTATTGGAATAGCTACTCAAAAATTTAATCAAGATAAGTATTTATTCAATTTTGGTATTGTTGAAGATGTACCTTATGGAAAGGTAATTTCTTTTACTAGCGGATTTCAAAATAAAAATGATAGTAAACGAGCTTATTTTGGTGGACGATTCGCTTACGGACAGTATTATAAAATAGGATATTTTAGTTTTAATACAGAATTGGGTAGTTTTTTTGATAACGGAAAAAATCAAGAAACAACATTTAAAATTGAGTCCAATTATTTTACGCATTTAATCCCGATTGGAAGTATGAAAATTCGACAATTTATAAATCCCTATTTAATTTTGGGATACAACCGAAATTCAATTTTAAAAGATCGAATAAATGTAATTGATTATAAAGGGATTCCTGGTTTAGCGGCTACAATTTTAGGAACAAAAAAAGTAACTTTGGCATTACAAACTCAGTTATACATACCAAAAAATTGGTACGGATTTAATTTTAGCCCATTTGTAAATTGTAGTTTTGGTTTTTTAGGCGATGCAACTAATGCTGTTTTTAATCCAAGAATGTATTCTTCTTTTGGAGTTGGAGCTGTAATAAGTAATAACTATTTGATATTCAATAATTTTCAAATTTCATTTTCTTACATCCCTTCAATTCCTGATAATGGAAGTAATATTGTAAAAACAAATTCGTTTCAAAATTCAGATTTACAATTTTCAAATTTTCAAATAAATCAACCTGGAATTGTACCTTTTAGGTAATTTTATTTCTTTAAGTACCTATCGATTTCTATTTTTTATCAGTTTTTTTTTAAAATTGTCATTAGCTTAAAAAAAGTATTGTTTTTAAATTTATGCTAAATCATATTCTATATATTTATTTATAATCAACTTTTGAATAATTCCAAAACTTTATATGTATAAACATGAAAAGCACTTTATTTTTGTTTCTAGCTTTTTTTTTGAGATAAAATATCAAACCATAAATAATTTTATATTGTAAATCTTAAAATTTTAAAGCAACTTTTTAAGTTAAATGTTAACCTTTTTAATGTTTTTCTATAAATCTAAAATTCTAAATCTAAAAATTAAAATATAAACATCTCATTATCATATAGTAATATAATTGAAATACATTAGCAAGTAACAGTTTTTGGTTGTACCTTTGCAAAATATTTAAAATATTATATGAATAAATTTGAACAATTAGGATTGAGTGAATCGTTACTGAAGGCGATTTTAGATCTAGGATTTGAAAATCCGACCGAAGTACAGGAGAAAGCGATTCCCCT
>JAYUFJ010000100.1:0-6248 GCA_043738775.1 Flavobacterium sp.
GAAGTCCTTTAAACTTTTTATTTGTTCATGTGTGTCATTTCATATACAAAAGTATCACTATCAACATTTAACATCAATAACGACAAAGCTTTATCAACAATATAAGCAACATTACCAGGAGTAAAACCAAGTGCTAAAGTAAATTTTGTCAAAATTTCTTTTTGTTTTGGCCCTAAAATATGATCTGCGTAAACCATTCTCGATAAATCATATAAACGCTCCAATCGTTGAACATGTAATACAGGTGGATTAATCGGGTATTTAAGCGGGTTGTCCAATATTTCATCGTATTCAGAATCGGAAATTTCCAATCGAACCTTTAATTTATCTAAAAATTGTTTTTCTTCAGTACTCATATCGCCATCGGCAATAGCCACACGTACAATGGCTGAAAAGTGACCTTTATTTCTATCTTTGAACTCGCTATCGAATAAATCGGAAAATGACATAATGGGTAGATTAAATTTTTTGCAAATATAAATTTATTTACACTAAAAGTACTAATTTTTCGTTTACTTTTAAAGCTATTTAACGTAATAAAAACTATTTTTACCATTCTAATACCAATAAAATGCAAGATTTTTGGATTTTTTTACAAATCGGACTTCATCACGTATTGGATGTCAATGCCTACGATCACGTATTGTTTTTAATTGCATTGACGGTTCCTTATACAACTAAAGATTGGAAACGAATTTTAATTTTAGTTTCTATCTTTACCGTTGGGCATACTTTGGCATTACTGCTATCAGTATTTGAAATTATAGCAGTAAAAGCTAAATTTGTAGAATTTTTAATTCCATTAACTATTTTAATTACAGCGAGTTATAATTTATTTGCCGCAGGTAAAAATGCTAAAAGTAATACTATTTCCTTTGTAGGATTCGTAACCTTGTTTTTTGGGTTAATTCACGGATTGGGCTTTTCAAATTACTTTAAGTCATTGCTTTCGGGTGAAGCACTAGATAAAATGTTGCCCACTTTACAGTTTTCATTGGGTATAGAAACTGCGCAGGTAATAATTGTTTTTTGCGTTTTAATTTTTTCATTTATAGCAAAAACTTTATTTAAATTTAACAAACGTGATTTTACATTAACCATGTCAGCCTTTGTAATTGGTGTTGTAGTACCAATGATCATTAACAATCCTATTTTTAAAAATTAAAATGACCGACTTAAAACAAAATAAATACGACAAAGCTTATTTACGAATTGCCGCCGAATGGAGCAAATTATCCTATTGTAAACGCAAGCAAGTTGGGGCAATTATTGTGAGAGATAGAATGATAATTTCTGATGGTTATAATGGAACACCAAGTGGTTTTGAGAATTGTTGTGAAGATGAAGCAGGTTTAACTCAGTGGTATGTGCTTCACGCAGAAGCAAATGCGATTTTAAAAGTGGCCCATTCTACTCAAACTTGTGAAAATGCTACCTTATACATTACGCTTTCACCTTGTAAAGAATGCAGTAAATTAATTCATCAATCGGGTATAAAAAGAGTAGTTTACCAAAACGGATATCGAGATACTTCAGGAATCGATTTTTTGGCAAAAGCAGGAGTTTTAGTAGAACATATTGAAGATTTGAGTTAAAATACAAAGAAAATTAATCATAAACGCTGCTGGTTTAAATTTTTCATTGCTTCATAATACAAAATATTGAAGTAAAGTTGCAGTTGTAAAATTAAAAAAGACCTTACATTTCTGTAAAGCCTTGTTATTATTAGTGGAGAATATCGGATTCGAACCGACCACCTCTTGCCTGCCAGGCAAGCGCTCTAGCCAAATGAGCTAATCCCCCAAAGTTTTGCAAATATAGTATTTTTAGTTTTTTAAAAACAAATATCGTAAAACAAAATTGATACATTATTTAATTTGTAAATTTGTATTTTAATTTTAATTCAAAAAATGTACGAATCGAACGCCAATATTAGCCTTTCTATAAATAATAAAATTGCAATAATAACCTTTTATCATTCGGCAAGTAATTCATTTACAACTCAAATGCTTTCTGATTTAACCAGTCATTTGGATGATTTGAGTAGTAATAATTCAATAAATGTAATAGTATTACAAAGTAAAGGTGAAGGTGCATTTTGCGCAGGAGCATCGTTTGATGAGCTTTTGGCAATTTCAAATTTTGAAGATGGTAAACAATTTTTTTCGGGTTTTGCCAATGTTTTAAATGCTATGAGAAAATGTTCTAAATTAATTGTAGGTCGTATTCAAGGTAAAGCCGTTGGTGGAGGCGTAGGATTGGCAGCTGCATGTGACTATGTTTTTGCAACTACAAATGCCGATATTAAACTTTCTGAAATTGCTATTGGAATTGGCCCATTTGTTATAGAGCCTTCGGTATCACGAAAAATTGGAGAAACCGCCTTCTCACAACTAACTTTATCCCCAAATAATTGGCAAACAGCACATTGGGCAAATAAAAATCAATTGTATACCGAAATTTTTGAAACAATAAACGATCTTGATGCTTCACTAAATATGTTTGTTGAAAATCTGGCAGCTTTTAATCCAGAAGCATTAACAGAAATTAAAAAAGTTTTTTGGCAAAACACCAGTTCTTGGGAAAAACTTTTATACCAAAGAGCAGAAATTTCAGGACGATTAGTGCTTTCCAATTTTACTAAAAATGCCCTTGAAAAATTCAAAAAGTAAATTCAAAAAGTAAATTCAAAATGAGTAAAATACGCATCACCAAACAGTTTAGTTTCGAAACAGGTCACGCTCTTTTTGGCTACGACGGAAAATGTAAAAACGTTCACGGACACAGTTACAAACTTTCGGTAACTGTAATAGGAATTCCTATTTTAGATTCCAACAACGTAAAATTCGGCATGGTAATTGATTTTACCGATTTAAAAACAATTGTAAAAGAAGAAATTGTTGATAATTTTGATCATGCCACAGTTTTCAACCAAAACACACCTCATGTTGAACTTGCCAAAGAACTTTCAAGTCGTGGACATCATGTAATTTTAGTCGATTATCAACCAACAAGTGAAAATATGGTTGTCGATTTTGCTCAAAAAATAATAGCTAGATTGCCTAAAAACGTTCAATTACATTCCTTAAAATTACAAGAAACCGAAAGCTCGTTTGCAGAATGGTTTTCGAGTGATAATGTTTAATAAAATGGATTTGTTTATAATAATAGTGTTTGCCAAAATATTTTTGTAATAAATTAACATTATTAGTGTTGTTTTTCATAAAAATTTACCAAAAAAAAGAGTATGTTTAATTTTTGGACTATTTTTTTATTATTTTTATACTTTAATTTAAAAAAACAACCAATGAAAAAATTAATTTTATTATGTTTAGTATTTATATGCTCAACTACAATTTTTGCACAAGATGCAACAGAGAAAAAAGCTAAAGCCAAAACCGAAAAAAAGGCAAAGGCAGATGCAATGAAAGAAGACAAAATGGTTGCAAAAAAAGCTGCTGACAAAGAAGCAAAAGCAGCCGAAAAAGAAGCAAAAAAAGCCGAAAAAGAAGCTGCAAAAACTGCAAAACTAGCTGAAAAAGAAGCTGCAAAAGCAAAAAAAGAAGCCAGTAAAGAAACTAAAAAAACTGCTGTAAAAGTTGATGAAAAGGCAACAAAAGCAGAAAAAGTAGTGAAAGAAAAAGTTGCTAAAACTAAAGCTTCTGTCGAAGAAAAAGTTGCTCCTATTGAAGCAAAAACGACCAAAACTAAAGCCGTTAAAACTGAAAAAGTTTCTACCGAAAAAGCACCAAAAGTTGCTGATAAAGTTTCAGGAGAATACAATGGCCATAAACTTTATACTGGTCCTAGAGGCGGAACTTATTATATCAACTCAAACGGAAATAAAACCTACGTTAAACAGTAATTAAATTTAATAGTTTTAGGCGTTTTCATTTAAAAGAAAACGCCTTTTTTTATGCACTAAAATTACTTAAAATCAAAGGTTTACATCAGTTAATTTAATCTTAATTTGTTTAAACTTAATGCTTTTTATAACTTTTTAAATACTGCAATCAATTGTTTTGCAATGAATTACAATTTTATTTTTGTGAAGCCTTGTAAACACTCATTTGTTAAAAACTATATACAATTGTGAATAAGTTTGACTTTAGTTTTTCGCAAAAAAAAGCAATCTTTGTAAAACAAATTTATACAATATTAAATCCTAAAATATGACAACTTTTATTGAACCAATCTTACAAGAAAACAAAAATCGTTTCGTTATTTTTCCAATAAAACATCACGACATTTGGGAATGGTACAAAAAAATGGAAGCCAGTTTTTGGACTGCCGAAGAAATTGATTTGTCGCAAGATTTGAATGATTGGAACAATAAATTAAATATTGACGAAAAATATTTTATTAAACATATTCTGGCTTTTTTTGCCGCTTCGGACGGAATTGTAAATGAAAATTTAGCCGAAAATTTTGTAAATGAAGTGCAATATGCAGAGGCAAAATTTTTCTATGGATTTCAAATTATGATGGAAAACATTCATAGCGAAACTTATTCGTTGTTGATTGATACTTATGTGAAAGATGAAGCCGAAAAAGACGATTTATTTAATGCATTAGAGGTTTTTCCAGCGATTAAGAAAAAAGCTGATTGGGCCTTAAAATGGATTGATTCTGATTCATTTGCAGAGCGTTTAATAGCGTTTGCAGCTGTTGAAGGTATTTTCTTTTCAGGGGCTTTTTGTTCTATTTACTGGTTAAAAAAACGTGGTTTAATGCCAGGTTTAACTTTTTCGAACGAATTAATTTCACGTGATGAAGGTGTACACTGTGACTTTGCCGTGCATTTACACAACCACCATTTGGTTAATAAAGTACCAAAAGAACGCATCAGAACAATAATTGTTGACGCCCTAAATATTGAACGTGAGTTTATTACGGAATCTTTACCCGTGTCTTTAATTGGGATGAACGCCAATTTAATGACACAGTATTTAGAATTTGTTGCCGATCGACTTTTAGTAGAATTGGGCTGCGATAGAGAATATAACACTGCCAATCCATTTGATTTTATGGATATGATTTCGTTGCAAGGAAAAACCAATTTTTTTGAGAAAAAAGTTGCCGAATACCAAAAAGCAGGTGTTATGAATACCGATTTGGAAGCACAAAAAATTACATTTGATGCGGAGTTTTAATAAATAATATAACATGAACAAATTACAAACCATAACTGTAGAAGACACAGATATAACAGTATTTACAAAAGATACAGAAGATTATATTTGCCTAACCGATATGGTAAAAGCAAAAGATGGTGATTCAAGAGCTGCTGATGTTATAAAAAACTGGATTAGAAATAGAAGTACAATAGAATTTTTAGGAACTTGGGAATTAATAGACAATCCAAATTTTAAAGTGGTCGAATTCGACCACTTTAAAAAAGAAGCAGGATTGCCAACCTTTGTTTTAAGCGTTAGTGGTTGGGTAGAAAAAACAAATGCTATCGGAATATTTTCAAAATCAGGTAAATACGGTGGAACTTATGCGCACAGAGATATAGCTTTTGAATTTGGTTCTGCAATAAGTCCAATTTTTAAATTATATTTATATAAAGAATATCAACGGTTAAAAGAAGTTGAAAGCAATCAATATAATTTAGAATGGGATGTAAGGCGTTTAATGACAAAAATAAATTATGTTTTACATACTGACGCTGTACAAAAACACATAATACCAAATAGCACTTTACCAATTGAAAAGCAAGGAATTGAATATGCAAATGAAGCGGATTTATTAAACATAGCACTTTATGGATACACAGCGAAACAATGGAAAGAAGCCAACCCAAACCTTGCTTTGAACGGGAATAACATGCGTGACTTTTCAAGCATTACTGATTTATTAATTATGTCTAATCTGGAGTCTTTTAATGCTCAATTGATCAACTTAAAAACAGATAAAAATAGAAGATTTATTTTTTTAAGAAAAATGGCAATTGAACAAAAAGAACAATTTGATAGAGTAGATATTGTAAAATCAATCAAAAAAAGTAACTCCATGACATATATAAACGTTGAAAACTTAACCTCTGAACAAATAGAAATAGAATCTAAAAAAAGCATATTAGATATAAATAGGAAAAACCTATCGGAATTCAATAAAAACTCTAGCAAAGTTTAATCATAAAACAAAAACACTATTAAATAATTTAAAAGAATATTACAAAATAAAAGTTTTATAGAATTTATATAAAACAATTCAAAACCCAAATAATCCAAAACTGACAAACC
>JAYUFJ010000101.1:0-16976 GCA_043738775.1 Flavobacterium sp.
ATAAATAAAAATAAAAAGGCTGTTTCGTTTTTTCAAGAATAAATTTAAAAACTAGCAACCTTTTTCATAACAATTATCTTTAAGATGCAAACAAATTAAAAAGGTTGCGTCTTAAAAATAATTGTTATGAAAAAGGTTGCTAGTTTTTAAATTTATTCTTGAAAAAACGAAACAACCTTTTTATTTTTATTTATCAAAAATCAGTTTTATGAAAAACATTATTTTTATACTATTATTTACCATTTTATTTACTTCATGTTCCAATAATGTTGACAATGGTCCACAATATCAAATCGATACAGTACCTGTTGTTATGGATGCTTTTCCAACTAAATTTGCTGCCGATAGTATTACAGAAATACCTATGAAGTACATATTACCAACAAATTGCTCCAATTTTTATACCATTTATTATTTAAAAAATATAAATACTAGAACGGTAGCTGTAGAAGTTATAAAAGAAAGTCAAAAAAGTTGTTCGGTGAATACTGTTTATTCAACAGCAACTTTAAAATTTAAACCCACTTTTATAGGGACTTATCATTTTAAATTTTGGAAAAGTACCGATTCGGCTGGGCTGGATACTTTTTACGAGTATGATGCCATAGTGACTCATTAAAATAAATAAATTTGGTAAACGAGCAATTAATTAATGATTGTAAAAAACAGGACATAAAAGCACAGGAACAATTGTATAAAATGTATGCATCAAAATTGTTTTCTATATGCTTAAAATATTCTCGTTCGTATGCCGAAGCTCAAGATAATTTACAGGACGGGTTTTTATTGATTTTTGAAAAAATACATTTATACACCTTTAAGGGTTCATTTGAAGGGTGGATAAAAAGAGTAATAATAAACAATACATTACAAAAATATCGAAATAAACCTTTTTTAAGCTTAGTTGATGAAAGTATTCCTGAAGAGGTTGAATTAGAAATTGATGAGACAGTAACCGTTGAATTTTTAACGAAAATTGTTCAAGATTTATCAGATGGTTATCGATTGGTTTTTAACCTTTATGTTTTTGAAAATTATTCGCATCAAGAAATTGCCGATACATTAAAAATAAGTGTTGGAACATCAAAATCAAACTTATCAAGAGCAAGAATGATTTTAAAAGAAAAAATAGAGAACTACACTGGAAGCAAAAAAATGCCACATATAAAATGAGTGAAAGAAAAAACTTAGACCAACTTTTTCAAGAAAAATTTAACGATTTTGAAGTTGCGCCACCCGAAAATGCTTGGCAAAACATAGACCTTAAATTAAAAGAGAAAGAGAAGAAACGACGAATAACTCCTTTTTGGTGGAAATTTTCGTCTGTCGCAGCATCAATTACTTTGTTGCTGTTTTTGTTTCAAAATTATGATATTCAAATAACTCAAAAAAAAATAAATACGGTAACAATTAAGCAAGAAAACACAAACCAAAAAGAAAAAATAGTTACAATTTTAAATACATCCGAAAAACAAAATAAATTTGTAAATAATGAAAGTGAATTGAATGCAGACGCACTAACAAAATCGGACATTGAAAACAAAAATTTGTCTGAAAAAGATAGAGCGCTTTTCGAAAATAAAAGATTGAAATCTAATTCACAAACTATTAATGACTTAAAAATTAAGACTGAAAAAGAGAATAATAAAAATCAAGTGGTTTATTTTGATAAAAAATCAAATTCTGAAAATAAACTATCAAAATATAAAAATACAAATAAAATACTACTTAAAACTGGGCAAGCAACTAAAGTAAATTCTACAACTACAATTGCTTTACATACAAGAAAAAATTTTTTTTCAAAAAATGAAAAAACAATTGCCAGTTCAATAAATAATTCCGAAGTAAAAGAGGATAAAAACAATAATAAAACTACAATTCTAAAAAACAAAGTAGATTTATTAAAACTGAATTTAGAATCGCAAGAAAGTAAAAAAGATTCTAAAAATCAAGACAACAAAATTGCTCAAAATAAAGTTTTAAATATACAATTAGCTACTAAATTCGACCAAAAAATTAATCAAAAAAATATAGAGCTAGATTTAAATAGAACTGAAATTAAAAAAAACGACTCCTCTAAAATTGCTATAGTTGAGTTGAATACGCTGGAGAAATTGCTTAATGAAAAAGAAGTTAAAGAATTGAAAAAGAAAGAACCAAAATTAAATAGGTGGCAAGTTACAACCAATGTTGCGCCTATTTATTTTAGTTCAACTTACAATGATTCTCCGTTAGATTCAAAATTCAACAACAATCAAAAAGATTTTACTTCGAATACAGGAGCAGGTTTAGGGGTAAATTACGCAGTAACCAAAAAACTAAAAATTCGTACTGGAATCAACATTTTATCAATGAACTATAGCACCAAAAATGTTGTTTTTTATCAAACCCCGAATAATGATAAATTGAATAATTTAAATCCAAATGTTTTAGGTTCTCGAATGCAAATTGAAAATTTAAGCGTTTCATCAACAACAAAAGTAAACGGTAAAAATAGTTTAACCGTTGATATTCCGGGACAAACAAATATAAATGGAGGTTCGTTAAATCAAAAAATTGGATACCTTGAAGTTCCATTAGAAATGTCGTACAAGGTTTTAAGTAAAAAATTAAGTGTCGATATTATTGGTGGTTTTAGTACTTTTTATTTGCGTGAAAATAGTGTTATATTAAAGTCGAGTACTGTTGAAATGGAAATTGGAGAAGCTAAAAATTTAAATAAATTTCATTATAGTGGTAATTTAGGAATTGGTTTTAGATATGGTTTTTTAAAACATTTCGAAGCTTCGGTAGAACCAATATATAAATATCAAATTAATACGTTTTCAAACTCGGATCTGAATTTTAAACCCAACAGTTTCGGAATTTATTCGGGTATAAATTATACATTTTAAAAAAGTTTTTTTGTTAGGTTAATACGTTTAGTTAAGTAGTGTTATTGCTTGAGGGTAATAACAGAAAAAGGTGCTCTAGTTAAGCACCTTTTTTTTATTTTGAAAAACCTCTAGTTGATTAAAAATTACATCGCGGGTATGCTCACGAACAACCTTTTTATCGGCTTGAGTTTTTCCAGTGGTTTCAATAAATGATAAAATTTTAGCTCTCATTAAACCTGGACTTCCACTTAAAAAAGTATAAGAAAAACGTTCTTTATTGTCACCAAAAACTAAGGGTACAATCGGGATTTGATGATCAATAGCCAACTTAAACGCTCCATCTTTAAAAGTGTCTAAAAATATTTCTTCGTTAGGAACGCCGCCTTCGGGAAAAATACAAATACTGAGACCTTGGTCCAATCGCTTTTGGGCTCTGCCAAATACTTCGCCCCTACTTTTTGGACTTTTTCTATCTACTAAAATACAAGTTCGTTTGTAAAAAAAACCAAAAACAGGTAACTTAGCCAATTCTTTTTTCCCTACAAAAACAAACGGATTTTTTACTACAGCAAACATCAATAAAATATCTAGCATCGAAGTGTGGTTGGCAACAAACATATAACTTTTATTATCCTCGAGTGTTTGATTTACTTCTAAACGATAATAAAAACCACAAAGTATTAATGTAATTCGAGCCCATAATCGGGCCCAAAAGAAAAAGTATTTATACCATTTTTCATATAAACTTGAAATAAATAAAAAAGGTGATATTAAAGTTATTACGGTTAAGGCAATTGTAAAAAACCAAACCTTCCAAATGACCCAAAAAATAATTTTAAAAAATCTCATAACATCAAAAATAAGTTTTATAAATTAAATATCGCAAAAAAACTGATTAACTTTGCTTCATAATTAAAAATTTATGTCAAAAATACTCACTGGCGTTCAAAGTACAGGCACGCCACACTTAGGAAACTTACTTGGAGCAATAATTCCTGCAATTGAATTGTCAAATAATCCAGCAAACGAATCGTTTTTATTTATTGCAGATATGCATTCGATTACCCAAATTAAAGAGGGTGAAACGCTGCGTAAAAATACCTACAGTACTGCATCGGCTTGGTTGGCTTGCGGGTTGGATGTGAACAAAGTTACATTTTACCGCCAAAGTGATGTGCCTCAAACTGCAGAATTATCGTGGTATTTAAGTTGTTTTTTTCCGTTTCAACGTTTAACATTGGCGCATTCGTTTAAAGATAAATCGGATAGATTGGAAGATGTTAATGCAGGATTATTTACCTATCCGATGTTAATGGCCGCTGATATTTTATTGTACGATGCCAATTTTGTACCCGTTGGAAAAGACCAAATGCAGCATTTAGAAATTACGCGAGACGTTGCATCAAGATTTAATCATCAAATGGGTGAAACCTTCGTTATTCCGGAAGTTAAAGTACAAGAAGAAACAATGTATGTACCTGGAACCGATGGTCAAAAAATGAGCAAATCAAGAGGTAATTTAATCAACATTTTTTTAGACGATAAAGCCTTGCGTAAGCAAATAATGGCAATTGAAAGTGACAGCACACCGCTTGAAGATCCAAAAGATTGGACAACTTGCAACGTTTTTGGAATTTATAAGTTACTGGCATCCAATATTGAAATTATAAAAATGAAAGCCAATTACAATGGCGGAAATTATGGTTATGGTCACGCTAAACAAGCCTTGTTTGAATTGATTTGTGAAAAATTTAAAACTGAACGTGAAAAGTACAATTATTACATTTCAAATCTTACAGAAGTTGACGAATTGTTAAAAAAAGGGGCATATAAAGCAAATTTAGTAGCAAACGGAGTTTTAAAACGAGTTCGAGATAAATTGGGGTTCGAATAAATAAAGCTTTATGAATTTTTGATCTATAAATTTGGTTTAATTAACTAAAAATTTTGGATCCTGAATCAATAGGAACTTGTAAAATATTAAACACTTTCAATAAATAACAATTTTTATTTGCAAATTCGTAGGCTTGTTTTCAATAAAAATAGCAAACCTAAATGGCTTCAAATAATTTTCCAGGTAGTGGGCGAATAACGCCTTTTAATTCCATATTTAATAAAATCGACGATATTTTAAAGACTGGAAAATCACATTCCAAGGCAATTATATCAAGAAGTTGTTTACCGTTTTTTAATAAATAATCGTAAATTTTTTGTTCATCGTTTTCTAATATTACAAAAAGTTGTTTTTGAATTGCTTTTTTGTCATTTTTTATACCCGATTCAATTTCCCAATTTAGAATATACAAAATATCGGCTGCCGATGTCAATAAATTGGCGCGTTGCGTTTTAATTAAATTATTACAACCTTGACTCAATTTATCTGATGTTCGCCCTGGAACCGCAAAAACATCCCTGTTGTAATCGTTTGCTAAATTGGCGGTTATTAATGATCCGCCTTTTTCGGCACTTTCAATAACAATTGTGGCTTCACTTATACCAGCAACTATGCGGTTTCGCTTTACAAAATTTTCCTTTTCGGGATTGGAATTACTCCAAAACTCGGTCATAAAACCACCGTTTTGCTCCATTTTTGTAACATATTTTTTATGCGTTTTAGGGTAAATTTGATTCAACCCGTGCGCCAAAACGCCAATAGTTTGCAAGTTTAAATCCATTGCACTTTGGTGGGCCACAATGTCGACTCCATAGGCAAAACCACTAATTATTACGGGGTTTAAAGGTGCTAAATCTTCAATTATTTTTTTACAAAATTCGGCTCCATAAGCTGTGATTTGGCGAGTGCCTACAATGCTTATTATTTTACGGTTTTTTAAATCAATGTTGCCCGTTGTAAAAAGTAAAATAGGACTATCGATACAGTGTTTTAATTTATCTGGATAATTTTCATCTTTATAAAAACTAAAATTTATGTTGTTTCTTTTGATATAATTCAATTCGGATTCGGCTTGTAAAAAAATTTCTTTATTTTTTAAATTTTTAAGTAACACCTGCCCTATTCCATCGATACTGGCGAGTTGTGATGCTTTTGATTTAAAAATTGTTTCTGCTGACCCGCAATGATTTAATAATTTTTTTGCAACAATATCGCCAACTCCATCTACTTTTTGTAAGGCTAATAAACTTAATAATTCTTGTTCGTGCATTTATTTAATTTGAGTTTCAAAAATAGAACTTTTTTAAATTGTTAACAATTTTTTGTTGATAAAGTTTTGGATTCGTAAATTATTATCTAAATTTGTTTTATGAAGATTGAAACTTACATTTCACAATTATTGTACCGGTACCAATGTGTAACTATTCCTAATTTTGGGGCTTTTTTAACCGAAATTCAATCGGCTCAAATTTATGAAGATTCGAATTCATTTTATCCGCCAACAAAGATGATTTCGTTTAATAGTTATTTAAAAAACAATGACGGTTTACTGGCTAATCAAATTGCACAAAGTGAAAAAATTAGTTATAACGAAGCTGTAATTGAAATTAAAAATCAAGTTGCTGTTTGGAATGATAAACTTGAGAATTTTGGCGGAATTATATTGAAAAACATTGGTGAATTTGAATTGAATAAAGAAAATAAGTTGGTTTTTTCGGCCGTTAAGAATGTAAATTATTTTACAAATTCTTTTGGATTAACCAATTATACTTCGCCAGGTATTAAACGATTGGTAGCTCAAGGTTTAAACATTACCGACACTAATTCGGAACTTGAAATTGTTCAAAAACAAATTCCAGTTATTAATTTACCTCTTGAGAAATCCAGTTATAATTATTTAAAATATGCTGCCGTTTTTACATTAGGAATTGGAATTTTAGGAACTTTTAGTTACAAATATTACGATAATAAAATAACTCAAGATACCTTAACGGTTCAAAAAAAGGTTCAAAAGCAAGTGAACCAAAAAATTCAAGAAGCCACTTTTTTAATATCTATTCCCGAAACTGTGCTTAGTTTAAATGTTGCAGAAGAAAAAAAACCATTTCACGTGGTAGCTGGTGCTTTTAGTAAAGAATCTAATGCTAACAAAAAATTAAAAAGTTTACTAAAACAAGGTTTTGATGCCAAACGTATTGAAAAAAACAAAAGCGGCTGGTATCCAGTAATTTACGGAAGTTACACTACCTATGAATTGGCCCATCAAGCAATGGCAAAAATTCAAAAAAATAACAATCCTGATGCTTGGGTTTTAATTCAAGAATAATTTTTTTGTTTAAAATTGACTTTCTTAATATTACAAGTTCCCTAGCCCTGATAGTAATGAAAATCCCTCGCTTTTTTGCGAGGATTGTAATGGATAGCAGGAAATAGCTACAAAAAATAAAATTTATGACTCCAAAATTTCCTTCAGAATCGTTGACTATATTGACCGATTTGGTTTTACCAAGCGAAACAAATCCATTACATAACTTGTTTGGTGGAGAGTTATTGGCTCGAATGGATAGAGCTGCCAGTATTTCGGCTAGGCGACATTCACGCCGAATAACGGTTACGGCTTCGGTAAATCACGTTGCTTTTAATCGTGCCATTCCGTTGGGAAGCGTTGTTACCGTTGAGGCTAAGGTTTCTAGGTCGTTTAAAACTTCGATGGAAATTTTTATTGATGTTTGGGTTGAAGACAGAGAATCGGGGAATAGAAGTAAAGCAAATGAGGCAATTTACACTTTTGTAGCAGTTGATGAAACAGGAAACCCGGTTGAAGTGCCTCCAATTGAGCCACAAACGGAAGAAGAAAAAGTCCGTTTTGATGCTGCTTTACGACGTAAACAATTGAGCTTGGTTCTTGCCGGAAAAATGAAGCCTAATGAAGCTACTGAATTAAAGGCTTTGTTTTTATAGAAAATTAGATATTAAAGTGTTTCAAAAAAAGGAATACTTTTTTTATTTTACTTATTCAACCAATTGGACGGATTGGAATCGCTTGTATTTTGCATTATTACAAATTTTAGAACTGTCTTTCCTTCGTTATCTGTTCGTATTTTTCCTAATGTTTGTTTCGCTGTTACTTTGTCCCCTTCTTGAACACTAACTGAACTTAAATTTTGATATACAGTAAAAAAGTCACCGTGCTTAACAATTACTGCTCTTTTTAAAGGACTCACCATTTGCACTTGCGCTACTTCGCCACTAAATACTGCTCTAGCATTTGCTCCTTGTTCGGTTGTGATTTCGATACCACTATTGTGAATGATTAAATTTTTAAAAATAGGATGTGGTTGATTTCCATATCCTAAAGTTATTGCTCCTTTTTCTACTGGCCAAGGTAAACGCCCTTTATTTGCTTTAAAATTATTGGAAATTATTTGACCCTCGGGTGTTAAAACAATATTTACCGATTCTTCAACAGCTTTAGTTTCGGCGGCAGTTGTTGTTTTTGGGTTTGCTTTCGCATTTGCAGCAGCTGTTTTTCGGTTGGCTTCGGCAATAGCTTCACGAATTAAACGGCGTACTTGAGCGTCTATTGCTTGGGTTTCTTTTTGTTTTTTCTTAATTTCAGCAACCAATTGCTTTTTGTCTTTTTTTAAACTATTGGCAATTTTTACTTGTTCTTGTTTTTCTTTTTCAAGATCTTGTTTTTGCTTTTCTTGTTCAACAATTAATTTTTCTTTTACCTTTTTTTGTCCTCCAAGCGCTTCGTTATAATCATCAAGTTTTGCGTTTTTGGCCTTTATTTCTTCGCCTTGTATTTTTCTATATGTTGCATATTGCTTCATATATTGAGCACGTTTATAGGCTTGCAAGAAGTTTTCGGACGATAAAATAAACATTAATCGACTTTGTTCCGACCGGCTTTTGTATGATTTAATTATCATTTCGGCATAATCGTCTTTTAAAATCTCTAGTTCTTCTTTTAAACGATTTATGGCTATTTGATTAATATACATATTGTTACCCAAAACCTTTGTTTGTTTTTCGGTTGTATTAATTAATTTTTCTTTCAAGCCTATTTTTTCACCCTGAATTTGCAATAATTTTACAACCGATTTTTCTTTTTTCTTTACCGATTGCAATTGTTCTTCTTTTTCTTGAATTTCTTGTTGCAATTTTTGCTTCTTGGCTTCTAATTGTTCCTGGGTTTGCTGGCTCCATGAAAGTGCCGACAAAAAAATTAAAATAAAAGTGTAAATAAATTTTTGCATTGTTTTTTATTTTATAAAAATGCGTTCGTAACCTTCGGGAACTGAGTAAGTAAATGTTATTTCTTCGTTTATTAAAACCGATTTATAATCAATTGTAATATTATTTGTTGAATTGTCAACATTGGCATCAATAATTAATGATAACGGTAAAATTATATCATTTATTTGTTGAAAACTTGGATATGAAATTTGTAATGCACGGTTTAAATTTACTTGGTTAAACTCTTGCTTTTTTATTAAAAATTTTTCACTTTCAAAAAAATAATTTTTGGTATATGTACTGTCTTTAACACTTTGCAATTTGTGAAAATTATCTAATATTGAAACTAAAAAAGTGTCTTTTGTTAAATCATTTAAAGGTTTTCCAAGAAATAAATTTTGCAGTTTTTCAAAATCCAAATCGGTACCCAACCATCTACTTAAAGTGGTATAATCGCCTTCAAAATATTTACCTCCTAATTTTTCATAATATAGAACAGTTGTGGGAGTGATCAACGCTTTGGCCATTGTAAACCCCAGGAAACGAACAATTACTGAAATTTTTTCATTTTTTTGAATTTTAATTTCCGCCGATACGTTTTGGTTTGTTTTATCGTCTTTGTATTTTACATTTGCTTTAATTACGAGTGTTGCAAAATCAATTTTGTTGTTTAAATTATTTTCAATTATCGTTTCTGGATTTAAAATTTGACTTGCAATTGTCTCTGAAACAACAGCTTGAGCCTTGCACGAAAACATCGCAATCAAAGAAAATAGTACTGTATATTTTTTCATTAATCGTTTTTCTAACTCTATTTTTTTACTTTTTTTATCAATTCGTTCGCTGTATTGAAATAAAACTCTTTCTTTTTTATATCGCCCAAGCCACTGTATGCTTCTCCTAATTGTATATTGAAATTGGTTTGCAAAGGTACATCATCTAAAATAAAATCTAATCCCGATTCTAAAACATCTTTGGCTTTTTTATACTTTTTTAATTGGTTGTTCGCCAAGCCCGAATAATAATACAATTGTGGTTGTGTGGGAAATAATTGCAAATTTTGTTCCGAAAAATTATCTAAAGTTTCAAATTGTGCATTTTCAGTATATGTTTGTGCTAAAAGCAAAATTGTTTCCATATCATCGTTTGAAGTTTTCAGGTGCATTTCAAAATACTTGCTTGCTTTGATCCAATCTTTTTTATTGGCATAAAATTTACCTATTTCTTTAGCAACTTGCACTTCTTTATCGTTATCAAAATACGATATTGCTTTGTCTAAATCTTTATCATACTGCGGATTATTTTTGGTAAATAATAAAAATTCATTTAAAATGCGATGTTTTATTTTTTTATCAATTTTAAAAGATGCTAATACTATATTCATTGATTTTACGGCATTTTGACCCTCATTTTTATTTAAATAAAATTTAAATAAACTTACCTGTGCCATTTCGGAATTCGGAATTTCATTCTCTAATTTACGAGCAATTTCCAATGCTTTTTCTTCTTGATTACTTTCAGAATATAATAAAATTAAAGCAATATAATTAGATTCTTCTTTTGGGTTTTTAGCAATTTGTTCAACCAAATTGCTTTTTTCAGGACCTTGAAATTTCGAATCTCTTAAAATTTGTGATTTGTAATTATCTCGTTTATCATCTTTTCCAAATTTGCTATTCAACTCATTAATAATTGTTAAAGCTTTATCAAATTGTTGAGTATTCATATATAGCGATGCCAAATCGTTCTTGTATTCTTCTTTAAATTCAATTAGCTTTTCAACTATTGGAATGGCTTTATTATAATCTTGCGTGTCGTAACAAATGTCATACATACCAGCCCAAATCCAGCGATTTGTAGGGTCAATTTTAGATGCTTTTTCAAAATTATCAAACGAGTTTTTATAATTTTTTTGTAATAAATAATTTTTGCCCAATTCGAAATAAACTACTGCATTTTTGGGTTGTAAATTGGCACATTTTTCTAACGATTCAATGGCTTTATCAAAATTTTCCATTCCTTTTTGTTTGATTGCTTCGAAGAAATTGTTATCGAATTCATCGGTTTTTGCCACAATTTCATCAGGCTCTGTTTGAGCATAGCCTTTTTGATTCATTATTGTGAATAAGAGAATTGAAAAAATTATTTGATAAACTATTTTTTTCATTTTATAAATGTAATTCAAAAATCAATATAATTATTATTCTAAAACCGAATAATCGCCAACGCTAATACTTGTAAAATTACCATCATAAATGACGTGGTTTCCAATCATTGCGTTATCTAAATTAGCATTTTTTATATGCGAATGGGTTTGTACCAAGCTGTTTTTAATAACACTTTCAATTACGTGACAGCCATTACCTAGTGAAACATTTGGTCCTACAGTTGCGTTTACTAAAACTACATTTTCGCCAATATAACAAGGTTGAATTATAGTTGAATTTTCGTTTTTTACATTTTGATTTATCAAATGAATTCCATCGTTATGTAAAAAATTTAGCATTCTTGAATTTGTTTCGACCGTAACCGATTTGTTTCCACAATCCATCCATTCATCTACTTTTCCGGGAACGAATTTCATCCCTTTTGCTATCATTTGTTTTATACCATCATTAATTTGATATTCGCCTCCATGAATAATGTTATTGTCTAATACCAATTGTAGTTCGTTCTTTAAAACGGCAACATCTTTAAAATAGTATATTCCAATCACGGCTAAATCGGAAATAAATTCTTTTGGCTTTTCAACTAGTTCTATAATTTCGTTTTTTTCGTTTAAATTAATAACCCCAAATGCTTCGGGCTGATTAACTTGTTTTACCCAAATTACACTATCGGCTGTTTTGTCTAAATCGAAATCGGCTCGAATTAAAGTATCTGCGTAAGCAATAACTGCTGGTCCGCTCAAGGAATCCTTGGCGCACATAATGGCGTGACCTGTTCCTAATGCTTGATTTTGATAATAAATACTGCCTTTTGCTCCGAGTTTTTGTGCAATTGCTAGTAATTCTTCTTCCACTTTTTTACCAAAACTTTCGTGTATTATAAATGCAACTTCGTCAATTGGTTGGTTTAAAACTCCTGCAATATCTTCTACTAATCGGTGTACAATTGGTTTTCCTGCAATTGGAATTAATGGTTTTGGGATGGTTAATGTATGTGGGCGAAGACGCGAACCACGACCTGCCATTGGTACTATTATTTTCATTTTTATTTTATTTATATTGTAAACTACGACTGAATATTTAAATTATTTAACTCCAGTACTTCCAAATCCTCCTTCGCCACGGTCGGTTGTAGAGAGTTCTTTTACTTCAATCCACTCTGCACGTTCGTGTTTTGCTATTACTAATTGTGCAATTCGCTCGCCATTTTCAATGTCAAAAAAATCATTTGATAAATTTACTAAAATTACACCAATTTCTCCCCGATAATCAGCATCAATTGTCCCAGGCGAATTTAAAACAGTAATGCCTTTTTTTAATGCCAAACCACTTCGTGGCCTCACTTGAGCTTCAAAACCTATTGGAATTTCAATAAAAAGTCCGGTTTTTATTACTGTTCTACCCAATGGCGGTATAGTTACACTTTCGGCTATATTCGCTCGTAGGTCCATTCCTGCAGAGGCTATTGTTTCGTAATTGGGTAACGAATGTGCTGATTTGTTTATTATTTTTATTTTCATTGTATATAATTGAATTCTTAATCTTCTTTATTTTTTCTTTGTATGATTTGTGTTATAGTTTCTTTTTCATTGTAATATATAAAATATATGAAAGTAAAAAGCAAAATTATTTTGATTGGATAATTGTTTCTTACGTAATCGATATAAAAAGAAAGTCCTGAAAAAAAAATACTTAGTGACAAATAGGCAACTATTTTTTTTATGTCATAAGGAATTGGATATTTATTTTTTCCCAAATAATAGGACAAAATCATCATTGTTCCGTATGCAGCGATTGTAGCAATTGCAGAACCATAATAACTGATAATTGGGATGAGTAAAAAATTTAAAAGTAAAGTTACTGCTGCACCGAGTATTGAAATATAGGCACCAATTATAGTTTTATCGATTAACTTGTACCAAACGGATAAATTGGTGTAAATACCAAGAAAAAAATTGGCAAAAACGATGAGTGGCACAACTTTTATTGCATTCCAATATTCGGGATTTGGTAGTAAAAATAACTTAAATAAATCAATAAAAACAATTATTAACAATGATATCAATGATCCAAAAATAACAAAATATTTAGTGATAGTTGCATAAGTTTGAGGTGCATTTTCGTTTTTAGAATGACTAAAAAAGAAAGGTTCAATACCTAAAGTATAAGCAGTGCGAAATAGAACCATAAACAACCCAAGCTTGTAACAAGCAGAATAAGCCCCGATTTCAAACTTGCTAATGTGAAGAAAATCTAATAAAATTTTATCGAAATGCTCGTTAATGGCAAAGGCGATTCCGGCTACAAGTATTGGAATTCCGTATCTCATCATTTGTTTCCAAAGGTCATTGTCTAGTTTCCAATTAATTTTAAAATAATCGGGTGACAGTACAATGAAAGTTGCTAAACTTGCTATTAAATTGGAAATAAAAATGTAACCAATTTGAAAATTTTGAAAGTAAAAAGAGCTTAAAAAACTATTTGGGTAATTAATTGCTATTTTGGGTAAAAAAATTAGAAAAAAGAAGTTTAACCCAAAATTAATTGCAACGTTTCCAATTTTAATTATTGAATAACGTATCGGTTTTTGTGTGGCACGAAGTTTTGAAAATGGTATAATTACTAGAGCATCTAGAGCTAAAATCCAAACAGAATAAATAATATATTCTACTTGAAAATTAGTGAAATGAGCAATTGATTTTCGGAAAATTAAGGCTAAAACCAAAAAACTTATCGAACTCCAAAAAATTGATATTAATGAAGTTGCAATTACATTTTTCTTATCCGATTCTGAATTATAAAACCTAAAAAATCCAGTTTCCATTCCATAGGAAAGCAAAACATTTATGAAAACCATCCATGCGAAAAGTATGGAAACTTCACCATATTCGTTTTTTGGTAGCATTTTCACATACAACGGAAGTAACAAAAAACTTAGCATTCTTGGCAAAACAGTTGCTAAACCATATATTAATGTTTGTTTAAAAAGATTTTTGTATAAACTCAAAATGGTTTTTTTTAAAACAAAAATAACTATTTCTTTGATAAATAGAGGTTTTATTATTGTGTTTTTAACATAAAACCTAGTTCTAATCTTCGCTAATGAGAATGAAGCGCAAAGGAAATTAGTTAAATTAAGATTCCATAGATTTTAAAGTAAATTTTGCCAATTCTTGAGTTTCTTTTGGCTCCGGAATATCAACTTCGTTCAAGGTTTTGAGTGTTTTTTTGGTTAGTTTTTTTAATTTGATAATTCTATTGGCTTGGTTTTGAATACATTTTTCAAATAAATTTCGAACTACTCTAGCGTTTCCGAAACTTTCATCTTTAGTTCAGTATATCCAATAGCGCATATTGCAATATCTTATTTATATTCTTTAATATTACGAAAATCCATTAACATCAATTGTTTTTATAAAATGAAACCCTTTAGGCACATAACCTTGATTATAATAAAATCGATGTGCTTCAAAATTTCCTGTAAAAGCATCTAAAACTATACAGGTACAGCCTAAATTTTCTGCTTTTTCGCCTAAATAGTTAGTCATTAATTTGGCAATCCCTTTTTTTCGATGGCTCGGATGTGTAACAAAATTATCAATTTCTAAATATTTTCCTGTCCATAATTTAGTTCCTACCCAAAAACCTGTCATGCCCACGCAAACATTGTGTTCAATAACTATTAATTGTTTGTAATTTTTTGGAATCATATCAACCAGAAAGGTCTCGTATTTTTCTTTTGACATTGTTGGATAAAGCAATTTGATAGTTTCAAATTGATTTAACATTTCTTTAATCGTTGTAATTTCTAATAATTTCATATTTTTTTTGATGGATATAAAAGTAACAAAAAAGAGCCAGCTTTCGCTGACTCTTATTTTAAATGTGATTTGAAAATTTTACCCTTTTAAAGCCTCTGCGCCCCCAACAATTTCTAAAATTTCGTTGGTAATTGCTGCTTGACGTGCTTTATTGTATGTTAATTTTAATTGATTTCTTAAATCGGTTGCATTGTCGGTTGCTTTGTGCATGGCCGTCATACGTGCTCCGTGCTCGGAGGCAAACGAATCGCGAATAGATTTGTACAACTGTGTTTTTAACATTTTCGGAATCAAGGTTTCTACAATTTCTTCTTTTGAAGGTTCAAAAATATAGTCTCCTGTTAATACTCGCTTATCTGATTTTATAGCTGCTAATGGCAAAAATTGTTCTACTTGAACGATTTGTGTAGCTGCATTTTTAAACTGATTGTAAACGACTTCTATTTTATCGTACTCACCAGAAACAAATTTATCGGTTAACGTTTGTGCAATAACAGCTACGTTATCAAAAGTTAAATTGTCATAAACAGCACTTTGATTATCGATAACTGAACTTGTTTTTACCAAAATATCATTTCCTTTTTTACCAATAGCAAAAATATCTACTTGTTTTTCTGGATAAGAATCTACTAAAACTTTGGCTTGCTTAATAACATTGGTGTTAAAAGCACCGCACAAACCACGGTTTGAAGTAATTGCAACAACCAAAATTTTATTTATTTCTCTTTGATTTGTATAACTTCCACCCACTTCTCCTTCTAAAGTCGATGAAAAATTTTGTAATAGTTCTGTCAATTTTTCGGCATAAGGTCGCATTGCAGTAATTGCATCTTGCGCTTTTTTTAACTTTGCCGCAGAAACCATTTTCATTGCCGATGTAATTTGCATCGTCGATGAAACTGAAGTGATTCTATTTCGGATTTCTTTTAAGTTTGCCATATTATTGTATTAAGGTTTTAGTATTAAGTATTAAGATTAATTACTTGTATAAAGTTAAGTCTTTCGTCTTAATACTTGATACTTAATACTATTTAATTATACTTTGCTGAAAGCTCTTTAGCTACTTTTTCTAAAACATCTGTAATTTCGTCTGTGAATTTACCTGCTTTTAATCCGTTTAAAGTATCTCTGTGTTTGTTATTTAAAAATTCGATAAAATCTCTCTCGAATTCTTTAACTTTATTTACAGGAACATTTTTCAACAAGTTTTTTGAACCAGCATATATAATTGCTACTTGATCTTCTACAGTATATGGATCGTTAACTGCTTGTTTCAAAATTTCAACATTACGTCTTCCTTTTTCGATTACGTTTAAAGTTACTGCATCTAAATCGGAACCAAATTTCGCAAAAGCTTCTAATTCACGAAACTGAGCTTGATCTAGTTTTAACGTACCAGCTACTTTTTTCATTGATTTAATTTGTGCATTTCCACCTACTCTAGAAACCGAAATACCCACATTAATTGCTGGACGAACTCCTGAATTAAACAAATCACCATCTAAGAAAATCTGACCATCAGTAATGGAAATTACATTAGTTGGAATGTAGGCAGAAACGTCGCCAGCTTGTGTTTCAATTATTGGTAATGCAGTTAATGACCCGCCTCCTTTTACAATTGGTTTCAAAGTATCAGGTAAGTCGTTCATGTTTTTTGCAATGTCATCATCTGCAATAACTTTACAAGCTCGTTCTAATAATCGAGAGTGTAAGTAAAAAACGTCTCCCGGATAAGCCTCACGTCCTGGGGGTCTTCTTAATAAAAGTGAAACCTCTCGATAAGCAACGGCTTGTTTTGATAAATCGTCATAAATAATTAAAGCTGGACGACCTGTATCACGAAAATATTCTCCAATTGCTGCTCCTGCTGATGGTGCATACACTTGCATTGGTGCTGGGTCGGATGCGTTAGCCGCTACGATAGTAGTATAAGCCATTGCGCCTTTATCTTCTAATGTTTTAGCAATTAATGCTA
>JAYUFJ010000102.1:0-2226 GCA_043738775.1 Flavobacterium sp.
TCCGGCTTGGGCAACAATTTTGGTGGTTTCGCAAGTTGCTCCTTATTGTAAAAACATCATTGTTGGAAATTACAATGAATTACTAACCTCAATTTATCAAAAAACACTATCTAACCTTGATTATTCTGTTTATTTAAACAAATCTGTTATTTTAAAAGGATGCTCTAAAAAACCTGTTCCAGAAAGTGCTTATGTTTTGGCGGTACAAAATCTTTTAAAATTTGCTAAAAGTATAATGTACGGTGAGGCTTGCTCTGCTGTTCCAATATATAAGAAAGTAATTTAAAAATACTTTTTTTAAAACAATTCGATTTTTTATATATTTGTCTTACAAAAAACATAAAAATTTATAAAAAATGAATAAAATCATCTTAACAATAGCTTTTTTGTTTGTAATAAATTTTGCGTTTTCGCAAGATACAGAACAAGAAAATTTAAAAAGAAACGAAGCATCAATTTTATTGCACGGACGTGAAAAACCCAATGGTTGGGTTAAAAAAGGGACATTTACTTTTTTAGCAAATCAATCTACTTTTAATAATTGGCTTGCAGGAGGACAAAGCAATGTTTCTGGAAACATTAGTGTAAATTATGATTTTAATTACAAACATAACGATTGGAATTGGGATAATAAATTTATTGGAGCCTATGGTTTAACCAAAATTAAAGATTTTCCGACCCAAAAAACAGACGATCGACTAGAATTGAATTCACTTTTAGGAAAAAAAACTTTTGGAAACTGGTATTACTCTGCATTTTTTAACGGAAAAACTCAAATGGATTCTGGTTTTGATAAAGCCACTGGAATTAAAACTACACACGCTTTTTCACCAACTTTTTTACAATTTGGACCCGGATTGCTTTGGAAAAAATCGGATAATTTAAAAGTGAATATTGCTCCTGTAACTTCAAAATTGATTTTTGTTGATAAAGATTTTACTGTTTTTGGTCCTTCTTTTGGAGTAGTTCAAGGGCGCTCAAGCCGTTACGAATTTGGAGCTGCATTGAACTCTTACTATAAATTTAATTTGATGGAAAACGTATCGGTAGAAAATATTTTGAATTTTTACTCAAATTATTTAGATAAACCGCAAAATGTTGATATCGATTATCAATTAAATATTGTTTTAAAGGTGAACAAATATTTATCGACTAATTTTGCCTATCAAACCATTTACGACGACAATTCTTTTTCGGGTTTTCAAACAAGACAAGTTATTGGCGTTGGTGTAAACTATGGTTTTTAATAGTATCTTAAAATTTATAAAATTCCTTTTTAAGTATTCGTCTTTGAAAGGAATTTTTTTATTAAATCAACTTTATTTATAAATATTATAAAATATTTTACTCTTTTTTCATTTCTATATGCGGAATATCGTCTTCTAGATACGAATCTCCTACAACAACAAAACCGTGACTTTCATAAAATTTTTGCAAATACAATTGAGCAGAAATAGTTATTTTTGATTCCTTAAAATGGGTCGAAATTGCATTAATCGATAGTATCATTAAATTGTGTCCCCATTTATTTGCTCTAGATTCTTGATGCACAATTACCCTGCCTATAGAGGCGTATTCAAAATAATCGCCAGCTTTAAACAATCTAGAATAAGCAACTATTTTATTTTCCGAAGTTCCTAAAACGTGTAATGCTTTTTGGTCATTTCCGTCAATATCTTGATAAACGCAGTTTTGTTCCACCACAAAAACGTGGCTTCGTAATTGTAAAATTTGATACAATTCATTTAACGAAAGTTGGTCGAACGATTTTATTTCCCAAGAAATTTGTGTCATTTTTTAGCTTTATATTTTAAAAATACAACCGATTTTATTATGGATTCCAACTCAAACATTAAGTCACGTTTTTGCTTTGATGGAGCGTAACAAAAGCCTTCTAAAATTAAAATTCTATTGTTTTCTTTATCAATTATAGCATAATTTAAAAATGGTCCGCCCATAAAATCATGAGTTAATTCCCAGTTTCCTTTAGTTTCAAAGGTGAATTTTCCGTATACAAAAACTCTGTCTAAAAAAGGTGCATAAGCTTGTTCGGTAATCATTCTAGTTTTAGGAACAGAGCCGTGAATGTATTTAAAACCAATTGAATCTCTTACTTTTATAATTCGATTAACTGCATTGTAGTTGTCTTTTATACTTGAAAAAGGAAGCTCGTAGGCAACGATACTTAAATTTCCACTAGTAATTTCTTTTTTCATCCAAATAAAG